>JAFQGF010000043.1 GCA_017415555.1 Akkermansia sp. | reverse complement strand
CCCCACGGCCCCTCACCCCTGCTGCGCAGGGGCTTCGCGCCGGAGCGCTCAGGCCACGAGCCTTAAAGCGCGGGTGGTCGCCGCTACGGAGCTCTGCCTCCCATGCGCCGTAGGCGCGGAATTCGAAAGCCCCGCTTTGCGGGGCTTTTTTGTTGGCCCGGCGGCGATTTTCTTACACCCCGTCCTCCTATCATTGCGGTTGCTTCGGGGCCGTGGGGCGTCTTGTCGGACGCAAAGTCCCGCGCCCCGTCTTCGCGTCTCGCTGTCGCTCGCTTGCTACGCCGAGGCCTCCGTCTGCCACACAGACTCCGGGAGTAGATAGCTGCCAGGATTTATGAAGCCCCACAGAGCTGACGCTTGTCGGGCTTCTCCGTTTTGCAAGCACACGGGGCGGTTTGCCTCAGAGCTAGTCCCGGCAGGGACGACAGATAGCAGGCAGGTGGTGGAGCCGCGCAGCGGCGGAACCCCTGTAATCGGGAAAAAAAGAAATCAGAGCCCCGTGAAACGGCGGCGACAGAAGGCCGTGCTAATGATGAAACGCCGCTATCTGCTGCCCCCCTCACCCCGTCCTCCTATCATTGCGGTTGCTTCGGGGCCGTGGGGCGTCTTGTCGGACGCAAAGTTCCGCGCCTCGTCCTCGCGTCTCGCTGTCGCTCGCATGCTACGCCGAGGCCTCCGTCTGCTGCGCAGGCTACGGGAGTAGATAGCTGCCAGGATTTATGTGCCCCACAGAGCTAACGCCCTGTGGGGCTCTCCGTTTCAAGCACGCTGGGCGGTTTGCCGCAGAGCTAGTCCCGGCAGGGACGACAGATAGCAGGCAGGTGGTGGAGCCGCGCAGCGGCGGAACCCCTGCATCGTGTAAAAAAGAAATCAGAGCCCCGTGAAACGGCGGCGACAGAAGGCCGTGCTAATGATGGAACGCCGCTATCTGCTACCCCGTCCTCCTATCATTGCGGTTGCTTCGGGGTCGTGGGGCGTCTTGTCGGACGCAATGTCCCGAGCCCCGTCTTCGCGTCTCGCTGGCGCTCGCTTGCTACGCCGAGGCCTCCGCCTGCTACGCAGACTCCGGGAGTAGATAGCTGCCAGGATTTATGAAGCCCCACAGAGCTAACGCCCTGTGGAGCTCTCCGTTTCAAGCGGGCTGGGCGGATTTGCCGCAGAGCTAGTCCCGACAGGGACGCCAGATAGCAGGCAGGTGGTGGAGCCGCGCAGCGGCGGAACCCCTGTAATCGTGTAAAAAAGAAATCAGAGCCCCGTGAAACGGCGGCGACAGAAGGCCATGCTAATATTGAAACGCCGCTATCTGCCACCCCGTTCCCCTATCATTGCGGTTGCTTCGGGGTCGTGGGGCGTCTTGTCGGACGCAAAGTTCCGCGACCCGTCTTCGCGTCTCGCTGTCGCTCGCTTGCTACGCCGAGGCCTCCGCCTGCTGCGCAGGCTACGGGAGTAGATAGCTGCCAGGGCTAACGAAGGACGCAAACCGAGAGGTTTGCGTCCTTCTTCATTCAAGTGCGCGAGGCGGTTTGGGTCAGAGGTGTGGTCCCGCGCCCCGTCTTCGCGTTTCGCTGTCGCTCGCTTGCTACGCCGAGCCCTCCGTCTGCTACGCAGACTCCGGGAGTAGATAGCTGCCTTCATCATTTAAGAGCGCATGGGGCTGTTTAGGAATAAGTGGGCGAGACTAAAGTTCCGCGTTGTGATGTGGGGGATTAGTAATTGTCTCTTGACAATCAGGGGGAGGGATAGTATATTCGTTGCGCATGACAATATGGGCAAAGATGCGCGAGTATCTGCGGCGCCAGTTGGCTGAGGCTCGGCGCAATCGTGCTTGTAATCTATGGATGTATTCGGCCTGTCTCTGCGGAGCGTTGGTGGGCGGATTTTTTCTGGATGGTGGGAGAGCCGGGGCGGTGATAGGTGCTTTGCTATTTGCTTTTATTGTGGCTGTTGTTTTTGTAGGGAAGGATGAACTTGATATGAAGGAAGAGAAAAGAAAGGTTCTGGAAGTGGTGGCAGCTCTGGTATTCGATGAGGAGGGGCGTGTGTTGGCTACTCAGTGTGCTCCGCATAAGCATGGTGGGGGCTGGGAGTTCCCGGGCGGTAAGATTGAGCCGGGGGAGGCCGTGGAGGCAGCAGTGGTGCGCGAGATAGCTGAGGAACTCTCGCTGGAGATTGAAGTCAGGCAGTTTCTGCACACGGTCAACTGGCATTACCCGGCTTTTCACCTGCGCATGCACTGCTATGTGTGCACCCTGCGGGGTGGTAATCTGACACTGCGGGAGCATGTGGCAGCCCGTTGGTTGACGGTGGATGAACTCTATTCGCTTGAGTGGTTGCCGGCAGATGTGGATGTGCTGCCTTGGCTGGCTCGTTATATGAAAGAGCTCCGGTAATTGCAATGGTATGAAAGTCTTTCTATGTGGAGCGTGCGCTTACTCTGTGGCTGGCTATGGATTGAGACGCTGAGTGCAGCCTTGTGCCCTTCCGCTCCTGTGGGTATTTAGCGGCTCATGCAGTCGGCATTGTGAGCCTTGGATAGCCCGGAAAAACGCTAGCGCACACCACACTGCTCAATGGCCGGTATGGTGTACGCCCGGGTAGCGAGCTACGCTTCTGCCGTGTGGGGTGCGTAGTTCAATGGGTAGGTAATGAAGACGCAGTTAAAGGTGCGTGGATTACCTTGACTATGTGGGGAAAACTGTGAGCTTCCGTTGAGGTGTCAGATGTGTTCTGACGATATCGGAATACATCGCTCTGATTTTTTGGTCTGACGTTTATTCGAAAGGGGCAATGTATCGTCAGCTGTAACGAGAGTCGACAAACTGGAATAATCTCTCGTATGTGGCAAATGCCTGGAAATGTGAGTATGGGGGGTAGTGGAATGAGTAGGGTGGTGTGAAGTAGTCATGGCAGGTGGCGGGGACGGTCGGGAGGAGCGCATATAGCGAGCAGCGGCGTGGTAGTTGTCCGGGAAAGCGTCTTCGTCTTCCGGTGGTGGAAGCGGGGCCCTATTGGCATTTCCCGGGGGAGCTGAGTGTTGCTCTGCGAGGGTGGCTGCAGCAGTGGGGCTGTTGCCGGTGGCAAACTCTTCGAAACTGGGCAGGCCGGCCTGGCGTGCGCGGGTTTCCAGTTCGGCTATGAGTTCCTGCAAATTCATTTCCGGCTCGTTGTCTTCTGCTAAGGAGCCGGCGGCGTAGTGTTGCTGTGTTTTGCAGAGAGGTGCTGCCATGGTGGGAGCACTCCCGTATTGAAGGGTAAACAGGTACAGTGAGAGCTTTAGAACACTCGCTGTGTCCAGTTTCAGGCGGTGGCACACCTTGCGGAGAACGCTGTGAAGCACCTTGTTGCTGCGCATGCTGCAGGCTGTGCTGCTTCCCTCGTTGCGGGTGGAGGGGTTGGAGGGTTTCAGCCCCGCAGGGTACATTTTCTGCGGCTGGACACGGTGCTTCATCAGGATGGTCTGAGTCTGCTCCGGGTGGGCCTCCAGTTCGGCAAGAACCATATCCCGGAAACGGATAGCCTGCGTGTATGCGGCCTCCTCGTCTCCGTACTGCTTGTCCGAAAAGTAGCGCGCCAGTGCTACTCCTTGCCGCGTGATGGCTACTCGCCAGCCCTGGAAGTTCGTGAACTTGTAGGTGAATCTGGTTATGTGGCGTGTGTTCATGGTGGTGCTATTTTATGTTATTGACCCATTTGTTTGCAATCCAAATTAGTTGAAAACAGCTAACTCTCCAAAACTGATAAGGAAAAGAATTGCGGGCGCATTTTATGTTTAATTCGGGTAACTGTCAAGAACTAAAACATACAAAACTTATAAAAGTTGTATGAAATACGACTATCATTCCTGTTAATACGTCAAAAATCGCTTGTCAGAGCATATTTTGTCTGCTAGAATGCCCGGAAAATGGGGAAGGAGCGCAGAAATAATAGGGATGGCGGGCAGGCATCGCGCACGTGCGCAAAAATGGTACATAACATCCCCAGGCGATATCTTCGGCGGCTGAGGGAAAGGTGTTGAAGCAGAAGAAAGAATCAGCCTTCGTTGCCGTCTGCGGCGGAGAGGAGGGGTTCCTCGTCATCCTGGGTATAGGGAGTGGGGGCAGGGGGATTGGACTGCGCCTCGCAGAATGCTCTGATATTGGCGAGCTCCTGAGGGGTAAATTGTTTTTCGCCCTCGCAGATGAGCCAATGAACGGCTTTGTGGATGACATCGAGGATGGCGGCAGAACGCTGAGATTCGGGGAGCGTCCGGAAGCTGGGCATCCAGCGTTCTACGACGGTTTCGGGCAGGGTGAGAGTATGTTCGACGGGGTCGTTCTGTCGCATGTTATCGAAGAGAAGCTCGATGTGCGCCGCAAGCTGTTCAGTGAGCTTGTTTTTACCAATCAGAATGAGCCCGAGGGTGACGGGGTGCACATGGAGCATGGCGGCGAGCTCCTTTTGAGTCATACCTCGTTTCTGGAGTTCGCTTCTGATTTCCTCGATGGTCATGACAAAAATATAAAATATTTATATAATCATGTCAAGATTAAATGTCAAATGGGTCGAAAATCTTGTTTTTTGGGGAGTTTTTGATGTTGTTGGGTAAAAATATGCTATTTGTGCAAGCTTTTTCTTGACTTTGGGGTAAAAATATTTTAGAGTATACAGCAGGGCGATACTATGGAATATACAATCAAATTGAGTGCCTATGAACTGGCGATGCTGGATGCAGCGTGTCGAGCCTGCGGATTACCGCTTGTGGCGGCGGTAGCCCAGGCTGTCGATTTGCAAATGACCGGTGGCAAAAAGGAAGAAGGGGAGTCATTGTTTTCTGCCACTTTGGAAGAGGGGGCGGAAGTGAGAACTGCCGGGAGCCCGCAGGTGACAACGGAGACAAAAGAGATAGTGAACATACGGTTTGAACGGAAATGAATAATTCAAACAGAGAGGATGATTTACTGAGTTTGGAAGAAGTGATGCCGCTTTGGTTGCGTCGGCTGATGCCCCGTTGGGTGATGAGAAAGGCCGTGTGTCGTTCGTATGGTCCTGTGCTGCAATTGAATGATGGTGAGGTGCCGGAGGTGACGCCTGTGTTTTCTGCGGTGGTTTTACCGGAAGGCGGGGAGGATGATGGCCGTGTGCTGAAGGAAGCGGAGCTTCTGCAGAAGAAGGTGGATGGAGCACTGCCGGAGTATGGTGTAGCCGTTGTGAAATGCAAGATGGTAGATGAGCATGTAGCCCGGCAATATGTGCGGAAACTGCTGTCTACAGAGAGTTTTGCCGACAATGGATTGGTGGTGTTGCTGCGCGGGGCGCGTGATGCCAGACCCGTGGTGGGGGTCAGTACCTTCCGGATGGGAGTAAATGATGAGTTGATGCGAATCTGCGTGGTGCCACCGATGCCCGGGCAGATGAAGCCGGATGTGCGGCGGCTGTTGAAACTTGCAGCGACCTGTGGAAAAAAGGAGGCCTTTATCAGGGCGTGGTGTGCCGCTTTGTGCTGCTACGATTTGAAAGATAGCCCGATATTCCGCGGGATGCGTTTCAAATGGCTTAATATGACTCACCCGCAGGCTCCGCAAAAAGTCATCATGTTGTATATGGCAAGACTTACCATAGTGAAGCATTTCCGGAAATGCATCCAGGATTATGTGGAAGACGAATCCTGCATCTTTGTTGATGAATATTTGCTGGCCAATGTGGCAACTTTGGTGGACAATCTGCGCAACGAACTGGCCAGGTGTTGAATCCGGTCAGAGGTTCCAGAGTTCAAAGAGTTCCTCGGGCAGGGTGGTGAGGAAACGGGATGGCGGACAGAACTGGCTGTCGTAGCTGTGGCCGTTGTAGCGGGGGTAGGTGAGGTAGAGCTGGTCTTCTGCGCGGGTGATAGCCACGTAGAAGAGGCGTGTTTCTTCTTCCATAGCCTCCGGGTCGCCGCCGGTAATTACTTTGTAGTGAGGGAAGAGCCCCTCCCCCAGGAAGATGACGAAAACGATTTTCCACTCCAGTCCTTTGGCCTGATGAATGGTGGAGAGGGTAACACAGTCGTCATCCGTAACGGTATTGTGGTCTACTTCGCTCAGTAGTGCCACCTGGCTGAGGAAGCTCTCCAGCTCCGGCATGTCGGAGAGGGATTTGGTGAGCTGGTCTATGTCTTCCATGCGTTCCTCGTAGTTATCGTAGGTGGCGCGCATGTAGGCGTCCATGTAGTTCTGTACGAGTTTGACGAGCTCTGTCGGGGTAAGTTCGCAATCCTCCGGGTGCAGGTTGTCCAGATTTGCCAGGAATCCCGCCCAGTGCGGTCTGGCAGCCGTGGGGACACTGAGTTTCTGCATGATGGAGGTGTAGGAATCCGTAGGACGTTCTGTCCCGGGATTGGCTGCCTGCCAGGCTTCCATAGTGGCCAGCCAGCCCTGCCAGAGTTTGGTGGCGGTGGCATCTCCCACACGGGGGAAGGTGCCCACAATGCGGCGGAAAGCCACCTCATCCCTGGGGTTGGTGAGCAGGCGGAGCCAGGCCACAATGTCTTTGATGTGTGCCTGTTCGAAGAAGCGGAGGCCGCTGGTAATGCGGTAGGGGATGTGGTTGCGGGAAAGCTCCATCTGCACATCCATGCTATGGAAGTGGGCGCGGTAAAGAACGGCGATATCTTTGCCGGGTATGCCGGCTCCCATGAGCTCATCGATTCGCTGAGCCACGAAACGGGCTTCCATGCGGTTGTCCGGGGTGGGAACAACGGCTGGCTTCAGTCTGCCTTCCTCGCGTGCGGGGATGAGGGTTTTGGCAAACTGGCGGGTGTTCTGCGCGATGGCTGCGTTGGAAATATCCAGGATGGCGGGCACGCTGCGATAGTTGGTCTGGATTTTGAAGACCTGTGCGTCCGGGTAGCTGTGGGTAAAGTTGAAAATGTGGTCTACGTTGGCTCCCCGCCAGGAGTAAATGCTCTGCGCATCATCCCCTACCACCATAAGGGAGGTGGCAGCACCACCGGAGAGCAGGGTGATGAGCTCTGCCTGCAGGGTGTTGGTGTCCTGGTACTCATCCACCAGCACGTGTTGGAAGCGCTCCTGCAGGTCACGTCGTACATCGTCATGTTCATTGAGCAGGCGTACCAGATTGGTTAGCAGGTCGTCAAAGTCCATGGAGTTACTCTCCATTTTGCGGGTGCGGTAGGCATCAAAAATCTGACCAATGGTATCCTCGAAGCGTTCCAGGTGTGCGTAGTCGGTGGAGAGTGTGTCTTGCCAACTGCGCCCGGTATTGATGGCCAGGCTGTGCAGCCCCAGTAATACCTCCGGCTTGGGAAAGCGGTCGCTCTTGCCGCCTTTAGCGGAGAATTGCTTGACGAGGGCACGGAAGAGGGCGCGCTGGTCGTCGCTGTCCAGGATGGAGAAACCGGGGCGGTAGCCGAGTCGTTCGGCGTGGCGGCGCAGCAGGCGGTTGGCCACCGAGTGAAAGGTGCCACCCCATATCTGCGAGCTGTTCTGGCCGGTGAGCTGCGCTACTCGCTCCAGCATCTCCCGGGCTGCTTTATTGGTGAAGGTGAGCAACAGAATGCGCCAGGGCGCTACGCCGGCGTCCAGCAGCCGTGCAACCCGATAGGTGAGAGTGCGCGTCTTGCCACTGCCGGCACCGGCTATAATCAGCGCGTGTCGGGCGTCAGTGGCGACGGCTGCGTACTGCTCGGGGTTGAGCTCCGCGGCATAGTCACGCGAGCTGATGGCCGGGCTCAGCGTGCCATTCATGACTCGAAGTCCAGGTAAATCTCGGCGCGTCGGTTTTCACCGCGGATGTAGTCTACTGTCTGAGCGGAGTCGTCTTCTGCGTAGGTGCGGCGGGGTTGGCTCTTACCAAGGCCGTGGGTGGTAATCTGTTCTGCCTGGGCGCCGAATCCGACGAGGGCGGCTTTCACGGCCTCGGCACGTCGCTCGGAGAGGCGCAGGTTGTAGCGATCGGAACCGACGTCGTCTGTGTGGCCGGAGATGTTGAGCTTGCCTCCGGTTTGCTTGAGCAGTTCTGCCACAATCTGCAGCTGGCGCAGGGAGCGGGGGGTGAGATCAGACTCGTTGAAGGCGAAGAAGAGGGCCAGTGAATCACCACCCTTGGGGTTCTTCACAATCGGGAAGTAGCGTCCGCCTTCCTCGTTGGCGCTATCCTCATAGCTGCTCAGCAGGGCATCCATGGCAACGGCCTGTACACGCCAGCCGGGCTCGGTACGGGCGAGCTCCAGACCGATGTTGGCGGGCTTGGTGGTGCCTTGAGTGACAAGGTAGACGAGGTAGCCGGCAAAATCCTCATTCGTGAAGGTGTTGCGGATGGGGGCTTCGGGGCGCAGGCTGTAGGCGCCTTCCTCGAATACCATGCAAAGGCCGGCAACGGTGGCGTAGGAAACCTGCTCGCCCGTAATCATGCTGCAGGCTTTCAGCATATCGCCACGGCGCACGGCTTCCATAAAACCTTCGGCTACGGTGAGGTGATCGCAGGTGGCATCGAGAGCAGTTTTATCCGCCGGGGCGGTCTTGGCGCTTTCCACTGTCACAATATCGTTGCGATCCGTCACCACATCCATCAGGATATCGAGGTTGCCTTCGGCGCTCTTCATGCGGTAGCGGGTCACGCGGTTGCCGTCTTCGCGTCGGCTGTTGCCCACTTCCTCAATGTCGCCGGTTTTGTTGTTCTTGCTCCACTCCAGCAGGGCTGCTGCTGCCTCAGGGGTGAGCTGCCCACGCTCGACGAGGTAGCGGAGGGCTTCCTCCGGGTTTTCGCTGCGGAGGGCTTCACGCACGATGAGTGCGGCTTTATGTTCGGCGTTGCGGGGTTGCTCGGAGGGGTTGAGGATGAGACGCTCCGGGGTGGTGGTGTCATCGGCTGCAGGCTCAGGGGTAGCCGGCTCTTCCTGGGGGGGAGTGGTGGGTTGTGCTGGCTGCGGCTCAGGAGTGGGTTCCGGCTGGGGGTCCGGGGCAGGCTCTGCCGGGGTGGGCTCTGTGGGAAGCGGTGGTTCCGGAGTGGTGGGTTGTTCTGGGGCCGGCTCGGGGGTGGAGGGCTGTGCCGTAGCCGTCTGCTGGGCATCAGCGGGCTTGTTGTTGGTATTCTCGATGGGTTTGAGACTTACTCCGGGGATGAGCCCCTGAGCAATGGCGTAGTAGATACCACCGCCGATGCCGGCTGTGATGAGGAAGGTGGCCAGGAAAAGTATGATGCTGCGTTTCATTTCTGGAGGAATTGTGAGGGGTTAAGCTGTATGGTGCCCGGAGTGGGTGGAGCCGCAGTAGCGGAGGTGGGGGTTGCGTTTGCCGCTTCGATAATCATGAGGCGGCGCACCTGCTCGTAGGGGTCGGCCATATCCGGTGCCGGATGGGCGGCGATGAGTTCTGCCGGATTCAGGCGGTTCATGGTGCCTTGCGGGTGGTAGCCGGGCATGCCGGCTTCGTTGCAGAGGGAAGAGATGGCCTCGAAGTGCAGATGCGCCAGGTAATGCCCATTGGCCGTGCCGATGCTGCCGATATTCTGCCCGCGGCCTACCAGCTGCCCCGGGCGCACGTCTCGCCTGTGAAGGTGGGCATACAGTGTCTGGATAACCTCATCGCTGCCGGGTAGGCGATGGGCAATGACGACAACGTTTCCCCACCCTTCGTGGGGGATGCCGCTGTATACAACAAGACCGCGGGCGGCCGCGAAAACAGGCTCGCCCATATCGGTGTTTTCTCCGCCGATACCGTTGAGATCCATCCCGGTGTGGTAGCCGCCGCGTTTTTCATTCATGGCGCCGAAGGGTTGCGCATCGTACATCATGGCCATGCTGCGGGTGCCCACAGGCCATTGGAAACCGTCTGCCAGGGGAATGCGCGCCAACTGGTCTGCCGAGAGAAGAATGAGCCCCGGCATCACGTTGGCGGGAATAGTGCTCAGCGGTTCATTGGCAGAGTAGATATTCTCTGTGCTGTCTGTGGCGCGGGCGGCCGCACCATCTCCTGCGGCAAAAAGACAGCAGACCGCCACCAGTCCTGCGGCTGCCAGCCCCAGAAATGCCAGTTTGTACGGGTTCCTGTACCATTTTTTTGCCATGCGCGCGCATTATACAGGACGCCCCTATTTTATGCAAGCTTTTATAGAAAAGAATTGTGTGTGTTACAGCAATGGCTTGAACGAACGAGCGGGAGGGGCCTTTCGGCTTCTCCCGCTCGAATCAATCAACTCTGAAATTACATGAAAAAGACATTGTGGGCTCTCACCTCCACAATAAGCACATTGCTGCGCTCTCTCGTATGGTGAGACGCACAAAGTGATGTTTTGTTCAAAGAAAATTCATTTTTTCCGATTTTTTTACTCCTTATGCTCCGTTTCCATTTTGTCCGGGCGCGGTTTGTAATGGGTGAGCGGAGTGCGCTTTTTCTTCTTTTTTGGGGAGAAGTATTCCGGGTGAGCGGCAGCCCAGGCCGCATAGAGGTCGGGGCGGTTCG
The DNA here is from genome assembly GCA_017415555.1 of Akkermansia sp. Classification (GTDB taxonomy): domain Bacteria; phylum Verrucomicrobiota; class Verrucomicrobiia; order Verrucomicrobiales; family Akkermansiaceae; genus Akkermansia. The sequence continues at coordinate 51,655 of JAFQGF010000043.1, read as the reverse complement.
TTTTTGTGCGCTCCAGGGAGTGTTCCAGTTTCCACTCTGCCATGGCTTTGTGATTGCCCGAGAGGAAGACTTCCGGCACAGCCATGCCTCGGAATACGTTGGGCTTGGTGTAGGCCGGTGCTTCCAGCAGGCCGTTGGCAAAGGATTCTTCCTCGCTGCTGCGTGCATCTCCCAGCGCCCCGGGTAACAGGCGGGCGATGGCATCGATGACAACGACTGCAGCAATGGCTCCGTTCGTCAGGATGTAATCTCCGATGGAGAGCTCCATGTCCACGAGTGTGTCGATGACGCGCTGATCCACGCCCTCATAGTGCCCGCAGAGAAAGATGTAGTGTGCATCTCCACCATCCACGCAGGGGGCGGCCAGTTCCTCTGCTACCGGCTGGGAGAAGACGCGACCCTGCGGGGTCATGAGAATGACTTTTGTGTTTTCCCGGCGCAGTTCTTCGATTGCCTCGAAGATGGGTTCGCACTTCATGAGCATGCCCTGACCGCCACCGCACAGGTAGTCATCTGTGCGATGGTGTTTGTCGTGTGCCCAATCTCGCAGCTGGTGGGCTCGCACGTCGATAATGCCTTTATCTGCCGCGCGCCCCATGATGCTCTGCGAGAGCGGGGTGGAGATGAGCTCCGGGAAGAGCGTCAGAACATCGATGGTAAGCATGAAGAGAAGCTGCAATCTACAATCTGCATGGCAATCTAAGCAACATTGCAGATTGTAGATTTTTTGTTACATGTTGTGCCGAAGCATGCCTTCGATGTAGGCATCGATATTGCCGTCCATGACGTCCTGAATGTTGCCGGATTCCACACCGGTGCGCAAATCCTTTACCATCTGGTAGGGCTGGAACACATAGGAGCGAATCTGGTTGCCCCAGGCAATGTCGCCTTTTTCGGAGTACTGGCGGTCGGCCTCAGCACGCTTGCGGTCTTCTTCCAGCTGGATGAGGCGAGCCTTGAGCATGCGCATAGCTTCCTCGCGGTTGCGGAGCTGGGAGCGCTGGGTCTGGCAGGCTACGATAATGCCGGTCGGAAGGTGGGTGAGGCGCACGGCGGTTTCAACCTTGTTCACGTTCTGACCACCCTTGCCGCCGGAGCGGTAGGTGTCCATCTTCACGTCGGCTTCCTTCACCTCGATTTCAATATCATCGGAGATGTCGGGCGTGGCATCGAGGGAGCAGAAAGAGGTGTGGCGCTTGCCGGCAGAGTCGAAGGGGCTCATGCGAACCAGGCGGTGGATGCCGCGCTCGTTCTTAAGGTAACCATAGGCGTATTCACCTTCAATTTTGATGGTTACGGAGCGAATGCCGGCCTCATCGCCATCCGTACTTTCCATGATTTCCGTGTTGAATCCGTGCCGCTCGCAGTAGCGCAGGTACATGCGCAGCAGCATGCTGGCCCAGTCGCAGGCTTCTGTACCGCCGGCTCCGGCATGGATAGTCACATAGCAGCCGGCGTTGTCGTGCGGGCCGTTCAGCAGTGTAATCAGCTCGAAGTCCTGCAGGCGCTTCACCCAGGCATTGTATTCGGCCAGGGCTTCTTCGGCAATTTCAGGTTCCTCCATGGCCATCTCGATAACGCCTTCGATGTCCTCCAGCCCGCTTTCCAGCGCGCGGAACTCCTCCAGTCGGCGTTTGATGGGGTTCACCTCGGCCATGAGGGCACGGGCAGTAGCAGGGTTATCCCAGAAATCGGGGGCACTCATGCGCTCGTCGAGTTCTGCTACTTTTGCTTCCAGGGAAGCCGGGTCAAAGATAGCTCCCGAGCTCGGAAAGACGGCTGCGCATGGCCTCCGTGTCAAGCGTCGAGAGATCGATATTGGTCGTCTGGTTCTCCATACGGGCGCGGAGTATACAGCCTCTGCTTCTCTTTGTCAAGCACGAATCATTCCTCGTTCATAGCAAATGCACGGAACGCATGAGCTCTATGAAAATTGCCGGAAATCTGCAATTTGCGATGGAAAGCCGGATTTCCGGAGAGTATTGAATGGGAAGGGGGCTAATCCTCGAATGTGAGGGTTTTGAACCAGCCATCACGCGGTGTGTGGGTGTTGGGGAAAATGGCTCTGGCCACATCTCGGAAAGATTTGGGGTTGGGGAGGGAGGGGCTGTAGTGCGTGAGCCAGAGTTCCTTTACGCCGCCGGCATCTGCGGCCAGTTGCGCGGCCTCGGAGAAAAGCATGTGTTTGTTCTCTTTAGCTTTGGGCAGGTTTTCGTCTTCACCGTACATCCCCTCGCAGATAAAGAGGTCGGAGCCGGCCGCGGCTTTTGCGATGGCCGGGGTGGGGCGTGTATCTGTGCAATAGGTGAGCTTGAGACCGCGGCGGGCAGGGCCCAGCACCATGTCCGGGGTGTAGATGGTGCCTGCCTCCTCCACGGTTTCTCCCTTCTGCAGGCGTTTCCACAGCTGCAGGGGAATTCCCTGTTCTCTTGCCCGGGCTGCATCGAATTTGCCGGCTCGGGGCAGGGAGAAGCTGTAGCCGTAGCAAGGCATGCCGTGCTGCACAGCGAAGGCCCGGATATCGCAGTCCAGGAAATACATCAGCTCGTCCTCGCCGTCCAGCTCGCTTACCTGCACCTCGAAAGGCAGGGTGCGAGCAATGCATAACAGGCTGTGTACGGCTCGTTCTGTGCCTACGGGGCCAATAATGGAGAGTGGCTCGGTGCGCCCCATGTTGCCCATGGTGAGCAGCAGACCGGGCAGGCCGCTGATGTGGTCGGCATGCAGGTGGGTAATGAGTATTTTATCTACCGGCTTGAGGCTCAGCCCGACCTTCTGCGCTGCTATCTGGGTGCCTTCTCCGCAATCGATGAGCACGGCGTGTCCCTGGTAGCGCACCATGAGCGAGGTGAGCCACCTGTTCACGAGCGGCTGTGTGCCGCCGGTTCCTAGCAGGCAGATGTCGAGCATTGGATTTTGGTATGCTGCGATTTTATGGAATCGGCCTTCCCTGTCTTACCCGCCGGAGGTCAGGCCTCGCCTTTAAGAATGGCCAGGCGGGCGGGGTCTATCTGCTCCCAGGGCAAATCAGCCCGGCTGAAGTGGCCGTAGTTGGTGGAGCGGGCAAAGATGGGGCGGCGCAGCCCCAGCGCGCTTTCCATATCGGCGGGTTTGAAGGAGAAGGCCTTGAGCACGCGCTCAATGATGGTGGCTTCATCGATGGAGGCGGTGCCGAAGCTGTCCACATCCACCATGATAGAAACCGGACTGGCCTTGCCGATGGCGTAGGCTACCTGTAGCTCACAGCGCTCGGCCAGGCCGGCCGCCACAATGTGCTTAGCTACCCAGCGGCACATATAGGCACCGGAGCGGTCCACCTTGCTGCAATCCTTGCCGGAGAAGGCACCGCCACCGTGGCGTCCCATGCCACCGTAGGTGTCCACGATGATTTTGCGCCCGGTCAGGCCGGAGTCGCCGTGCGGGCCACCAATGACGAAACGCCCGGTGGGGTTGATGAAGAACTCGGTCTGCGGGGTGATGAGTTCGGCGGGCAGGACGCGGCGGATAAGCTCTGTGCAGAATTGGCGTATGGTGTCGATGCTTACATCTTCCGTATGTTGTGTACTCAGCACGACATTGAGAATACGGGTGGGTTTGCCGTTTGCGGCATATTCTACGGCTACCTGGCTCTTGCTGTCGGGGCGCAGCCAGGCTACTTCTCCGCTGTGGCGCACACGGGCCAGCTCTGTCATGATACGGTGGGCAAACATGATGGGAGCCGGCATGAACTCCGGCGTTTCATTGGAGGCGTAGCCGAACATGATTCCCTGATCGCCGGCGCCCTGTTCCGCACCATCCTTGCCTTCGGCTTCCCGGGCATCTACTCCCTGGGCAATATCCGGGCTCTGGGTGGAGAGCAGGTTGGTCACCGTCAGGGTCTCGGCGTTGAATACGGGGTCGTCTGCCGGGGTGGCGTAGCCAATGGCGCGTACGGTATCGCGCACCAGTTTTTCGTAGTCCAGTACGGCTTTGGTGGTAATCTCGCCGGCGAGGATGACGTAGCTGTCCTTCACCAGTGTTTCACAGGCAACGCGGCTGGCGGGGTCTTGTGCCAGGCAGGCATCCACCACGGTGTCAGAGATAAGGTCGGCCACTTTGTCGGGGTGGCCTTCGCCTACGGATTCGGAGCTGAATATGTGGAGTCTGTTCATAAATCTTTTATTCGTAATTGGTGAAGGAGAAATCTTTCAGTCCGCTGGGGAGCTCGTTTCTGGGGGCGCCGAAGGCTGCCATGATGGCGGAGGCCACGAGGGCAGATTTGTTGCAGAGTTCCGGGCTGTAGTCCAGAGTGCAGGCGAAGATGTCCCACAGCAGGGTCATCTCGTTGCGGAACTGGTTGCCCTGCACCACAAAGGAGCGGTAGCCCGCCGCATAGAGGGCGCAGGCTTCCGTGCGGGTCAGGTTGCAAGTGGCACCTTGGCGCAGCTCTTCCCGGCAGATGCTGTGCCAGCCATCGCGCTCTGCCAGGGCGGTACGGCGGCGGTTGAGATCTGCATTGTAGGGGTCGAGACGTATATCTGCCAGCAGGCGCAGGTGGTCGCGGCGTACGGCGCTGTTGCGGGGCAGAGGGTCGTTGATGAGGATGTCGCAGCGCGCTGGTTCGGCAATGGCGCCGAAGATGGCGGGGCGAGTGGCATCTACCGGGTGCAGGCATACGCGGTTGTACCGGCCGAGCAGATTGTTGTAGAAAGATGCAGTGCGCTTGCCGCGCTCACAGATGGCCCGATTCGGGTGGGCGAGCAGGGGGAGTTTGGGGCAGGTGCGGCGGATGTGGGCCGCCAGCAGGTCGCTGGCCACGCAGATGGCATTGGCATGCACGCGGTCACGCTTGTAGAGCTCTGCCACCAGAGTGTTGGCGTAGCTGTCCTGCAACATGTCCTCCGTTATGAATGGGTTGTCGAATGTGAGCACTACTCCCACGCTCTGCGCGGCGTATTTCTCCAGCACGTTGGTATAGTTGCTCAGACTCATCGGTCGGCGCTCGCTGTACCAGTCCAGCGACCATTTGCAGGCCGGGCAACCCGCCACGCGCGCCGGCTTGCGCAGGGGGAAACTCTGAGCCAGGTTGCTGATGATGGTATCCAGCGAGCTGTCGTAGCGCATGGCTCCGCCGAATGTCCACACGGCTTCCGGCAGGTAGGCATCCACCATAAAGCGGATGTCATTGGCTGTAACGGGGCGGATGATGGAGCTCATAACGGACGGTGGGGTAAGATGGATTCCCAGAATCTCTGGCTGATGGCGTGCATGGCGTTTTCGCCGGGGGCGTCGTTGCGTAGTACGAGGCGCAGTAAGTCGAAGAGAATGGACGAGCCATTGGCGTGGCCGCGGCCCTGCATCTTGAAGTGTCGGAAGCCCATCTCTCGCAGTCGGGCAATCTCCGGTGTGTTGAGTGCCAGCACGCTGTGTTTCTCGTGGGTGAGCAGGGTGCCCATGTCCCGGCAGCCGTTTTCGTTCTGTTTTTTGTCGAAGTCGCTGCCATCGTGCCCGAAGTAGTTGAGCGCCATCTGGGAAAGAGAGCTGTAGTGGTATGGCCGCAGCGGACAGTGGCGTATGCAATACTCATTCACCAGCAGAATATAGCGTTCCTTTTCTTCCAGCTGCTCCAGCAGGTCGTAGTTCAGCACGTCGTCCGGGTGTACCATCACCTCATCGTACTGCTCTGCCAGGCGTTGGTAGGCGGCAAGCTTGCCTTTGCCCCCACCGTTGGTGATTTTCAGAATGCTGGAGACCGTGCGCAGCTCCGGGTACTCGTTGCGCACATGGGCCAGCAGGGCATCGCTGGCCATAATGATGGCGTTGCGTTTGGTCGGGTTGTGGTTGCGGGCAAAGATGAGCATGGCATTACCCAGTGGGTCGCTCATGTGCTCCTCCTTCAGGTTCAGATTGGTGAAGGTGTAGTACATGGCAATGTTGCGTTTTTCGTACTCCAGACCTGCGGCGCGGATTTCCTCGGCATCACGCATCAGGTGTTTGAGCACGCGCCCGCTGTTCCATGTACAGAGCGGCGACCCGTGAACGATATTGAACGGCGAGAACCCCAGCAGCAGAGAACAGAAGTCGTGGAATGCTATCAGCTCGCGGTCGTTGACGAACGCGCCTGATACATCCCACACGGCATCCGGCCAGCCGGGGTTCAGATAGGGGGAGACTTCTGCCATATTCTCTCAGTTACGCGCGCAGAGTGTAGCAGAACATCCGTACCTTGGCAAGCGTTATCTTAGTTTGGTATGAATATAAAAAACTTTTTTGGAATTTTTGCTTGCGAGAGGGCTAGTTTTGTTGTAGATTTGGAATGTGATGGATACTCAAAGACGCTCTCTAGATTGGAAGCAATTGGCTGATTTGCCTGACGCTGAAGGGTGGGCCGGCATGTTTGCCGGTGTAAGCAATGGCGCGCTTATTGTGGCCGGTGGTGCCAATTTTCCGGAGAAACCCCTGTGGGAGGGTGGCCCGAAACGCTGGACGGATCGTGTGTTTGTGATGACTCCTGAGAGTGCCGGCTGGATGGATGCGGCACCTCTGCCTCAGCCGTTGGGTTATGGCGCTACAGCCTCGTTGCCCGGTGGAGTTATGCTTATAGGCGGCAGTAATGCCGGCGGAGCCGTTGCGAATTGCTACATGCTCAGCTGGGAGGCGGGGCAGGTTTCTTGCCGAGAGTTGCCCGCACTGCCCGTTACTCTTACCGGCCATGCGGCTGTGGTGATGGGGGGGACGGTCTATGTGCAGGGCGGCAGCATTGCTCCGGGCGAGCAGGATGCCGAAAGCCGACTCTGGATTTTTGACCCTGCCACGGAAACCTGGACCGAGGGCGACCCTATGCCGGCACGTGGGCGTTTCCTCCAACAGATGGCTGTCATCGGCAGCACTATCTACGTGCTGGGTGGCATTGGCCTGAAGCCGGGCGAGGATGGCCGCATGCAGCGCGATATGCTGACTGAGGCCTGGAGCTACAGCGAGGCTACCGGTTGGCGCCGCCTGAGCTATCTGCCCCATTTCTGTGCTGCCGGGCCCACCCCCGCTCCCGTTATTGACGGGCGTATCTACCTGCTGGGGGGCGATGATGCCACCGTGAAGGGCTATACCCCGCAGAATCATCCCGGTTTCCACAATTTCACCCTTTGCTACATACCGGGCAGCGATACCTGGGTCGAGGCCGGCGAAATGGCTGTGGCGCGTGCTGTGCTGCCCTGCGCCGAGTGGAATGGCCTGGCTGTCATTGTCAACGGCGAGCAACGCCCCGGCAAGCGTTCCAATCAGGTATGGGGTGCCCGCATGAAATAATACCTCATCTTTTAGGCCTATAATCATATCATACCTTAGCATGAAACGCACACTTCTCCTCCTGTCTGCGCTGTCTTTTGCGGCGCAGGCCGAGATTCAATCCGTCGCTTCCGACACCTGGCTGCAAATCGGGGACAAAGTCGGGCGCGCAGGCATGGCAGCCGTGTTGCTGGAGTCCCGGAATGGCATCATTATGACAGGTGGTGCCAACTTCCCCAACGCCAAACCCGGCGCTAAAACCCCTGCCGAGCGCGGAGCCAAGGCATACTATGGCGATGTCTCTTTCCTGAACCTCAGCCGGGGTTGCACCACTCCCCAGGCGGAAGTGGTGGGACAGTTGCCGGCTCCCATCGGCTACGCCGCCTTTGCGGCATACGGCGACAGTATGGTTATAGCCGGCGGCTGCAATGATTCCGGTCACGTTTCTACAGTTACTTGTTCCCGTCTGGTAGACGGCAAGCTTGTTACGGAACTGTGGCCCTCGCTGCCTGTCACGATGGCTTATCCCGCTTTTGCAGTGGTGGGTAGCAGACTCTATGTGATGGGCGGGCAGGAGAAGGCAGACAGCGTTACCACGCTTTCCTGCGGCTATGTGCTGGATATGGCCACCCCCGGCGAGGGCTGGAAGCCCATCGCCCGCATGCCGGAGGCTCGTATGCTGGCTGCTGCCGGCGTGGTGAACGGGCGAATCTATGTGATGGGCGGCTGCTCTCTGCACCCGGATGCCGCAGGAGCGGCTGAGCGTACCTACCTGCACAGCGTCCTTTGCTATAACCCGGAGACGAATCGCTGGTCTACCGTGCCCGCTCCCATGCCTGAGCCGCTCGTCGGTGTGGCCAACCCGCTTCCCTCCTACGCCGGTAAACTCTATGTGGTGGCAGGTGATCCCGGCAACTTCTACCGCGCCTCCCTCTGTGGGCAGGCTCCGGCAGACCATCCCGGGCAGAATTCCTCCGTCTACTCCTTCACCCCGGCTTCCCTGCAGTGGGCCAAAGAGGGCGGTAATGCCACGGGCGTGGCTACCTGCCCAGCCGTGCAGTGGGGCGACAGCTTCTACATTATCTCCGGTGAGACTCATCCTGGTATCCGTACCCCTCTCATCTCCAATATACAAATAACAAAATAACATAACATGACAACAACACAGACAGAAGAGCTGAACGCCATGCAGCAGGCACTGGTCGATTTCATGACCTGGTGTGCCAACCTGGCGCCCTCAACTCTCATTCTATCCATTGTAATTGCCGCCATCGCCATCTTCCTGGGGATTAAGAACGGTTTCCGCAACAAACCCCTGGCCGGCAGCCCTTCCGACTCCCCCGGCAAATGGGCCTGGGCCTGCGTGGCTGTGCTCTGGGTGGTGGTAATGCTCAACTACTTTGACCGCCAGTTGCTGGCCGTGCTCAATCAGTCCATAACTGAGGGTAGTGACAAGATTGCAATGACGCAGGCACAGTTCGGCTCTGTTACCTCCGCCTTCCTTATCGTGTACGCCGCTCTCAGCCCCGTGGGTGGTTACCTGGCAGACCGTTTCAGCCGCAAGTTCATCATTCTCTGCTCTCTTGTGGTGTGGTCTGTTGTGACTTACATGACCGGTGCTTCCGAGTCCTACGGTGAGCTTATTTTCTGGCGTGCCCTCATGGGTGTGAGCGAGGCCTTCTACATTCCCGCTGCTCTTGCCCTTATTACAGACTACCACCGCGGTAAGACCCGCTCCCTTGCCACCGGTCTGCACATGAGCGGTATCTATGCCGGCCAGATTATGGCTGGCTATGGTGCAGCCATGGCCGGTTCTCCCTGCCAGCTTGGCTGGCGTCTCACCTTCGAAACCTTTGGTTTCATCGGTGTGGCATACGCTCTGGTTGTTATCTTCTTCCTGCGTGACCCCGAGTCTGCCCCGGCAGCTCCTGCTGCTGCGGATGAGAAGGAGGAGGCCGCTCCCGCTGCTGCTTCTGCAGACTTCACCCTCCGGGACGTGCTGCAAAACCTCTTTACCGGCCGCGCCTTTGCCATGCTGCTGGTAGCTTACGCCATTGCAGGCTTTGCCAACTGGTTCCTCATGAACTGGTATCCCCGCCTCCTCATCGATATGTTCGGCGTATCTGAGGCCGAGGCTGGTCCCCAGGCCACTACATGGATCAATTTCGCTAAGTATGGTGCCGTGCTCCTTGCCGCCGTTATTGCAGATGCCTGGTATGCCAGAACAAAGAACCCCAACAGCCGTGCCTACGTGCCCGGTATCGGTTTCTGTCTTGCCGGCCCCTGTGTGGTTATCGCCATGCTTCCTGCTCTTGGCTTGCCCATAGAGTTCGGTCTCACCGCCACCCTTGCCCTCGTGGCCACTCAGGGCATTGCACAGGGCTCTCTGGATGCCACCCTCATGCCTGTCCTTCGTACCCAGATTGACGAACGTTTTGCAGCCACCGGATACGGCATGCTTAACCTCACGTCGGTAGGTGCCGGTGCTCTCATCAGCTGGCTTGGCGGCTATCTTAAGGACGCCAACGTCGGACTGGGGCTTCCCCTCAGTATCGCGGGCATGCTCATGGTGGTTTGCGGTCTCATGTTCTTCTTCCTGCCCCAGAAGAAGGCATAAGTAGCAGAACAAAGTGCCTGATTTTCCAGCCTCGGCCGCCTTGCTGCGCCGAGGTTGACTTTTTTACCACACCCGCCGCAGGGGCTTGCCGGAAAGCAACGTTGGTCGGGCTTTGTTTCTACACGTGGTCTTCACGGGGGATATACATTCCCCTTTTTTGGGGGGGCTCAGATGTATTTGCGTTCCCGGAAGAGGTGAGAGCGGATGGGGTCTGCTGCGGCCAGGTGGGTAAAGCCGATGGCCAGTGCATCTGCGGCATCCGGGGCCGGAGTTTCGGTGAGACGGAGCAGGGCACGCATCATGAAGGCAACCTGCTGTTTGCCGGCTGCACCTCGGCCTACAGTGGCCAGTTTCACACAGCTGGGAGGGTACTCCATGATGGGTAAATCGTAGCGTGCGGCTGCCAGCACTGAGGCTGCGCGTGCGGAGCCCATGGTGATGGCCGTGCGGTGGGATTGCACATAGATGATGCCCTCGATGGCCAGTTCGTTCGGTTGCCATTGCTCAATGAGGGCACATATTTTCTCGTGTATGGCCAGCAGGCAGCGGCTCTGGGACAGCTTCTGCGGCAGAGAAAGCGTGCCGTAATCCAATGCGGCTGCCTGCCGGTGGTCGCCATCCAGCACCGCATAACCTGTGTTGCGAATGGCCGGGTCTATGGAAAGGACGCGCATGAAATGGACTCTTGCCCGGGGCTGTTGACGATGGGAGGGGCTTCGGCGTTTTCCGTCTCGTCCGCTGTTGTGGCCTTGCCGCTATGGTCAATTTCCTTGCGGGTTCACATAACCGCAGTAGCTCCACAGGGTGGGGTCAATTTCTGCCCGGGCGGCTTCGGCAAGGGCCTGTGCCTGCTCGATGGTCTCGGTCAGGGCAAAGAGGGTGGAACCGCTGCCGCTCATGAGAGCCGCGCGTACGCCGGGTTGTCCCAGCATCCACATCTTGGTGAACCCCAGAACGGGGAACTTGGTGAAGACCGCACGCTCCAGCTCGTTAACGAGTTTGATGTCATCCACCATCTGGGGGTTGTAGGTGACACCCTTAATGCGGTTGGCACCATGCAGAAGCCGGTAGGCACTGGGCGTGGAGACGCCGAACTGCGGCTTGAGCAGCACGATGGGGCTGGTCCACCCTGCCAGCTCGGGCACGGGAGCCACAATTTCCCCACGGCCGGTGCAGCGGCTGATGACGGGATTGAGGAAGAAGTTCACATCGCTGCCCAGCGTAGCTGCCATGGCATGCATTTCCTCCTCCGTGTAGTTGGTGCCGAGAATTTCGTTGCATGCTTTCAGGGTGATGGCCGCATCTGCGGAGCCGCCGCCCAGTCCGGCACCATGGGGAATGTTCTTGGTAAGGGTGATTTTCTGGCGTGTGCTGCGGCCGTATGCCTCCTCAAACTTGCGGGCAGCCTTCATCACCAGGTTGCTCTCATCTGTGGGTATGCCCGGAGTATCGCACACAAGCGCGGTGGAGCGGGAGTTGTGGAAGCTCAGTTCATCTGCCAAATCCAGCCGAGCCATCAGAATATCCACATCATGGTAGCCGTCCTCACGCTTGCTCAGAACACGCAGTGAGAGGTTAATCTTGGCCGGTGCCTGGTATACTACCTCATTCTTTGCTTTTTTCACTCCCTTGGTACCCTTCGTCGTCATGCGTCTAGTCTACACGAAAAATGCGCCTGAGTCAATCGTTGCTCGCCGCACGATACCTCAAAATGACGTACAGATGCTCCGAAATTGAAAAAAATACAAAAAAAATCACTTTTTTGTCAGATTAGGCTTGCAAATAGGTGCGTGGCGTTATATCCTCCGCTATGGCAGAAATTCAGCTTGGACTTACATTTGACGACGTGCTCCTGCTTCCGTGCCTGAGCACCATCCTTCCCGGCGAGGCCGACCCCTCTTCTCAGCTCTGCGCGGGTTTTCCGCTCCGCCTGCCCATTCTTTCCGCTCCCATGGATACGGTGACGGAGGTAGACATGGCCATTGCCATGGCTCGTGAGGGTGGCCTGGGTGTTATCCATCGCAACAATCGCATCGACGACCAGGCCGCCATGGTGGCCAAGGTGAAGCGCTTCGAGAACGCAGTCATCACCAAGCCCCTGACGGTCACGAGCGATATGAGCCTTAGCCGTGTTAAGGGCATTATGCTCGAGCATGGCTTCTCCGGTCTGCCCGTGGTGGCAGAGGGCAACCTCCTTGTAGGTATCATCACCGGTCGCGATATGCGCGTGGTGGACGGTCACGACCTCGACAAGCTCACTGTGGCAGATGTGATGACGCCCATGAGCCGTCTCATTACCGGTACCCCCTCCACTACTCAGGAGGAAGCTCGCAAGATTCTTTACTCTAACCGTATTGAGAAGCTTCCCCTTGTGGACGACAACGGTTGCCTTGTGGGCCTGATTACCGATACGGATATTCGCAAGCGCGAGGCCTTCCAGGAGTCCACCAAGGACGAGCTGGGACGCCTGCGTTGTGGTGCAGCCGTAGGTCCGGGGCCGGAGTTCATGGCTCGTGCTCAGGCTGTTGTGGATGCCGGAGCCGATGCACTTTTCATCGATGCGGCCACGGGGCACACCAGCCGCGTTCTGCATGTTATCGAGAAGCTTAGCGAGCTGGGTAAGCCAGTTGTGGCAGGTAACGTGGTGACACAGGATGGTGCCCGCGACCTCATTTCTGCCGGTGCCAGTGCTATCAAGGTAGGTGTGGGCCCCGGCTCCATCTGCACTACCCGCATCATTTCCGGTGTGGGTATGCCCCAATTCTCTGCCATTCAGGAGGTAGCTACCGTGGCTCGTCCTGCCGGTGTGACAGTGATTGCCGACGGCGGTATCCGCTACTCCGGCGATGCCGTGAAGGCTCTTGCTGCCGGTGCCGACCTCATCATGATGGGTGGCATGCTGGCCGGTTGCGAGGAAAGCCCCGGCGCCATTGTTCACTACCAGGGTCGCAACTTCAAGACATATCGCGGCATGGGGTCTCTGGGCGCCATGCGTGCCGGCTCCGGAGACCGCTACGGTCAGAATGGCAGCGGCAAGCTGGTGGCTGAAGGTGTGGAGGCGCGTGTGCCCTACAAGGGTATGCTGGCAGACGTTATCTTCCAGCTTGTCGGCGGTTTGCGTTCCGGCATGGGCTACCTCGGTGCCAAGAATCTGCAGGAGCTGCGCGACCACGCCCGCTTTGTGCGCATTACTGCCGGTGGTCTTCAGGAAAGCCACCCGCATGATGTAACCATAACCCAGGATCCCGGCAACTACAGCCGTTAATTCTGATACGCTCCGTTTCATGGAAAGCCTGCCACCCTATTTCAGGTGGCAGGCTTTTCTCTGCGGTTACGGACTGCGGCTTTTTTCCGGCGGTAGGGAAGTGCGTGCTTGCAGTGGCGGGGCGTATGTGCTAGACTGAGGGGTATGAAGATACATGGCTGTGCAGTTATCCGGGCAGCGGAGCAGGCGTTGTTTGGGAGCGGGCGCGTGACATCTGCGGAGTTGATGAATGCAGTGGTGGCGCGGCTTTGGAAGGCCGTGCAGAGTGAACCGGAGTTGCGCGCCCGACAAGTGCGGCGTGTGGTAGTGTATGCAGGGCGGGGGAATAATGCGGGGGACGCATTGGGGCTTGCGGCGTGTTTTGGCTGCCCGGTGACACTGCGCGCGGTGTGTGAGCCGCAGGATTTTTCGCCGGAGAGCCGCGGGCAGTATAATATGCTGTCCGGGGTGGAGTTGAGTATGGAGAAGCCGGAGCCGCAGGACGGGCTGATTATTATTGATGGTTTGCTGGGGAGTGGCGCTACCGGAGCGTTGCGGGAGACGTATGCCGAACTGGTGCGGGAACTTAATGCTCTGCGCGAGGCGAGCCCGCGCAGTTGTACTCTGGCAATTGATGTGCCTACGGGGCTGAATGCCGATACCGGGGAGGTGCTTGGCGAGGCAGTGCGGGCGGATGTGACGGCTGCTATCGGCTGTGTGAAACCGGGTATGCTGGCTGATGGGGCAGAGGATTATGTGGGGCGGTTGCTGGGAATTCCCCTGCCGGAGGTGGACTTGCCTGCGGAATCCGCCGGGCTGGTGGCTACGGCGGGGGTGCTGCGCTGGTTGCCGCAGCGGGCGTATTCCTGCTTCAAAAACCGGGCAGGGCGGGTGAATATTGTGGCCGGGAGCGTTGGTTATGCAGGGGCTGCGCAGATGTGTGCCGAGGCAGCTATGGCCGCCGGAGCCGGATTGGTGGCGCTGTATTGCCGGGAGGATGTATACCCGGTGTTGGCTACTCGGGTGGCACCGGAAATCATGGTGCATCCTGTGGCCTCCTATACAGAGGTGCCGGTGGAGGGGGCTCAGGCACTTGTGGTGGGGCCGGGGCTGGGAAAGCCGCGTGGGGATGAAGCGCGAGCTCTGCACGACCTGCTGTGGCGGTGTCGGGTGCCTCTTATTCTAGACGCCGATGGGCTGAACCTGGCGGCGGAGTTGGGATGGGAACTTCCACCGCAGAGTATTCTGACCCCTCATCCCGGGGAGATGCGCCGCCTGTTTCCGGCGTCTGCCGGGTTGAGCCGAGCCGAGTGTGCCCTCAGCTACGTGACCCGGCAGCCTGTCACTCTACTACTTAAGGGGGCCAGAACGATTATAACGGATGGAGACGAACTGTGGTACAACTCCACCGGTGGCCCCTACATGGCAAACGGAGGGCAGGGAGATGTGCTTTCCGGCTGCATTGGCGCACTTGCGGCACAGGGGCTGGCTCCCTTGAGGGCTGCTGTAGTCGGCGCATATGCCTGTGGCCGCGCTGCTGCTATGGCCTATTGCCGTGGCGGGTATCCCCGTGCCATCCGTGCCATGGATGTGGTGGCAGAGTTGCCGGGAGTATTGGCCTGAAAGATTCCGCGCGTGGCATCACTCCCCGTGTAAAGAGTTCTCGGAGTGGTGTTCGGGGCATCGAATGAGGTAATGATTGATTCCGGTGCTTCGTGCCGCAGGTCGATGAGGCGTATAGCTCCGCGCGGGCAGGCTTGCTGGCAGGCTGTCTGCGGCATGGTGTCGTTTCTGCGGGCTGCATTGAGGCGCTGGAGGCAGTAGGTGCATTTTTCCATGACGCCACGGGAGCGGATGCTGACCTGCGGATTTGCCGGCAGAGCTGTGGTGGCTTGTGCCTGCCGGGCGTAGTCGCGGAAATTGAACGTACGAGCCTCGTAGGGGCAGGCGGCTGAGCAGTAGCGGGTTCCCCAACAGCGGGGATACACCATGGCGTTGAGCCCTTCATCCGTGTGCACTGTGGCATGCACGGGGCATACGGCCTCGCAGGGGGCATTCTCGCACTGTCGGCAGGCGGTGGGGACAAAGAGCCGGTGCTGGTGAGGAGCCGTATAGCACTCGATGCGGAGCCATTGCAAGTCGCGGTCGCGTGCAAGTTCTGCGGCTCCGACAATCGGGATGTTGTTCTCTGCCCGACAGGCCAGGGTGCAGGCGCTGCATCCGTTGCAGCGGGAGAGGTCTATCACCAGAGCCCATTGTGGCCGGTCCGCATGCGGGTAATGGGGTGGAGTGCCGATTCTGAGAGGGGGAAGCTGTTTTGCCGGGCGGTGGGGGAGTGGTATTTCCTGCCGGATAACTGGTGTGGCTGCGTTTAGCGTTTGGGGGCAAAGCGGCAGGCAAATGTGTTGCAACTGTTTTTCGGGAACAGCCGGCAGTGTATGGTCATTCACCTGCACAGAACAGACCTTGTCGGTACCGGGTACAAACGCTTCTGCCGCTCCGGCGTATCCGGTCAGGGGAAACCAGGTTTCCTGCAGCCAGGGGTTGTGTGCAAAACGACCATCTGCATAAAAGGGATGCAGGTAAAAGATGCTGTTGCCGCTGGGCTCAGCCGGGGGGAGCTGCTGTGGTATCGGGGCTTTGCCGGGGATGATTCCCTGCCGCAGGGCGCTTTCTGCCTCCGGCACTGCACCAAGCAACCATTGTCGCGCCGGTGAGACGTCCGGCCGCTTTGTCATCGGTAGCTCTTCCCCACTCAGCAGACTATGCAGGGCTTCTGCTTCGGATACTGCCGGGCGCAGCGGCACAGTGACAGGCTGGCGCAGACAGAGATTTCCATAGGCATCGGCATCTGCCCCCCATTCTTCCAGAAAATGAGTTTGCGGTACGGTGTAGCGGCAGAGCCGGGCTGTATGGTCTTCCGCCAGGCTACAGAAGCGAATGGTTTCGGCCTGTGTGTGCTGCAGGGCCGTGGCAAAAGCAGGATGGAGCCCCGCTGCATCTGCCGGGGTGAAGATAAAGAGTATCTCTGTTTCCGGCAGGTCCTCTGTGAGTTTGTCCAGAGTCTCCATGCCTGTATCGAACTTTACGGCCTTCCCCAGGGTGTTGTCTGTCAGTGTGTCCAGTTCGGGGAATGTGCGGGTGCGGGCTTCGCTTACGGGGTCGTACGCATAAAATCTTGTGCCGCTGTACTGCCGCAGTGCCTCTACCTGCGCCATGCGCAGTGCCGAGTACCCGGCCGGGAAGAGGAAGGCCATGCGCCGCCCTTCCTTCAGGGCGGTGCTCCAGGCACGGAAGGCTCCCTGCATGCCTTTCGACGGATAGGGGCGACCATTAAATGTGGGTTCTGCAGGACGCAGCGGCGTGTACAGGTCGAGAATCGAGGCTTGTGCAAAGGCCGGTAAGCCCGAGCGCACGGAAGCATAGTGCGGGTTGGGGTGCAGCATGGTGGGCAGCCCCTGCTGGCAGACCGCCAGCACAGGGATGCTTCCGGTGGGCCAGGGCATGCTGGTGGCAAAGGCGGTAGACTCACCGGGGAGTTGCCACTCCGGGCACCCTTCCGGCTCTATGGCAAATTGCTGTGCACGCCGACAGGCCGGAAGTGCGGTGAGTGCCAGCGCGCCCAGCCCTTTCAGAAAGCTGCGCCGCGAGATTCCCCGCCTGTTTACCTGCTGCATGCGTTCTATTGTATCGCCTTCTGTCCTTCCTGGCAATCTCTTTTTATTTCGCGCTTGACACTGGGCGTGTCAGCAGGCACAATATCGCCATGCAAGACCGAGTCATCATACCGCTGGAGGAATTCCCCGAAGAAGGGGTGTTTATCGAAGGCGAAGCAGATGGTGCCCTTTTCGGCATCGATCATACAGGCGCTCAGAGTATCGGCCCACTCACTTACAGCCTCGAGGCTCAGCTTTATGAGACCGAGTTGGTCGTGCGGGGGAGTATCTCTGCTCCTTTCCTTCTGCGGTGCGACCGTTGCCTGCGTGAATTTGAGTATACCGTGGCTATAGATGGACTTACCATCTCCTGCGATGTGAAGGGTAAAGCCGTGGCCGATGTGACGGAAGAATTGCGTGAAGAGGTGCTTCTGGAGCTCCCCGGATACCCGAAATGTGAAATTTCAGGCCTTGAATGCGAAATAAATGACACATTTTGTGATTTTAGGCTGGACAAAGACCCCCATTCGGGTGTAAACTCTGCCACCCCGAGTGGCAATAGCGTCTGGGATGCCTTAGATGATTTCCCCCGCAAGTGACGCTGAGGTTCCACTCTCCTCATCTCAGTAACATCTTAACCGAAATACAGAACTATGGCAGCTCCGAAACGCAGAACGTCCAAGATGAAGCAGCGCTCCCGCCTGGCCGCTCAGGCCTGGAAGGCACCCAAACTCGGCAAGTGCCCCAAGTGCGGTGCAGCCGTTCCCGGTCATACCGCTTGCCCGCAGTGTGGCACCTACAAGACCCAGAGTGGGGCTGAGGTTATCGTGAAGCTCGTGGACTAATCCGCCGCTTCAACCGAAGAACCCCTGCAAAAAGACTTCAATCGCCCCGCAGATTTTATATGCGGGGCGGTTTTTGTGTTGACAACAGGCTCCGGGGGTGTTAGAGTATAGGTGAACTTATACATTTCATTCTTTTTATGAAATTGGCGTTAGATGCTATGGGCGGCGATGATGCGCCGCGGATTAATATTGAAGGCGCCGTGCAGGTGCTTTCCAAGTTGGAGTCTCTTTCCAAGCTTTTTCTTGTTGGTGATGAGGCGACTCTGAAGAAGAGTTGCGATGCCGTCGGCATTGGTAGCAACCCTAAGGTGGAGATTGTGCATGCTCCGGAGGTTGTGGGCATGTGTGAGAGCGGTTTGGCCGCTGTACGACAGAAGAAAAACTCATCCATGAGCATATCTGTGGATATGGTGAAGAAGGGTGAGGCGGATGCCGTTGTTTCTGCCGGTAATACAGGGGCGGCCGTGGCTGCCAGTACCATTAAACTGCGTTTGCTGGAAGGGGTGGAGCGTGCCGGTATCGTTTCACCATTGCCCAGCATTCATGGCTATGTGCTGGTGAGTGATACAGGAGCCAATCCGGATGCCAAGCCCCGCCATCTGGTGGGTTACTCCGTGATGGCTGCGCTGATGGCCCGCTACGTCTACAACCGCGAGATGCCCAATGTGGGCGTGATGAGTAATGGTACGGAGGAGTGCAAGGGCAGTGAATTCTCGCTGAAGACCTATGCTCTTCTGCGTGCGCTTGCAGACCGTGAGCTGTTGCCGTATAAGTTCCAGGGTAACTGCGAAGGGCATGACCTCTTCGAGACCGAGTTGGACGTAGCTGTGACAGACGGCTTTACCGGTAACATTCTTCTCAAGAGTGTGGAGGCAACTGCTCACGCTTACACTAACTGGATTAAGGCCGGCATTATGTCCAGCACTCTTGCCAAGATGGGTGCCCTCTGTATGCGTTCTGTGTTTAAAAACCTCAAGCAGCGCATGAGTGCAGATGCCATTGGCGGCTGCCCGCTTATGGGGGTGAACGGTGTGTCCATTATCGCACACGGTTCCGCCAATGCCACGGCTATCCTGAACGCCTGCCGTATGGCGGCCGGCATGGTGCGCAACAGCGTGAACGACCGCATCATCGAGACGATGGCCAGGATTAATCCGGTTCTTAAAGAGCTGGAGGCCTGAAAACTGCTCAGTCTTTTGTTCCTCTGCCGGTGCTGCCAGGGTGGTAGCATCGGCTCTTTCTTGTACTATCCCCGGTGGGAGCAAAAGGGGCGGAAGGGGCTGAAATGTCCTTCGAGAGAAAAGAAAAATAGCCCCTGTGCGGGGCTATGAAAAGGGCGAATGGCCGGCTTATCAGAGGGCGATAACGCGCCCCTTGCTGTCCTCGAAGCTGCCGAAAATGAGGCGGAGGATATCGATAATCTGCCAGATGCCGAAGAAGCCAACTGTAATGAGCTGGAGCAGGCCGGAGATAACCTTGCCGGCGTAAAGACGGTGCAGACCACAGACCAGGAAGAACCCCAGAAGTGCCAGCAGCAGCGCCGTTGTACGGCTGAGCGGGGAGATATTTGGATTGTTGTTCATTGTTTGATATTGGGAGGATTTATCGGGCCAGCACGGCAGGAATGCCGCTGTTGCCGCAGGCGGATATGGGGCGAATGGCGATGCGGGCGGCATTGCCGATGAGCGCCGATGGAATGGTAACCTTGCGCTGCCCGCCGGGAAGGATGCAAACTGTGCGCCAATTGCGGCCGCTGCCGGCCTGAATGGCCCATTTGCGGGCTGCTGCATCTGCAGGTTGCCAGGCCAGGGAGAGGGTGCGCCCATTGTCTCGAGCCTGCGCTGACGGACGCGCGGGGCGCACTCTGCCGCACCAGGGCATGGCCGGGGGCAGGGCATAGGAGGTGTAGCGGCGGGTCAGGTATTTCTGGATGCCGCCGGCATTGTTGCCAATGGAGCGCCAGCTCCAGAAGAGTTGCCCGGCACTCTGGCGGGCAAGGCGGCGGGAGAGGTCTATCTGGGCATCGATTTCGGATGCCGGGCGGCCGGGATCCTCTTTGCTGTTGATGCGAGCGGAAGCGATGCCGGGCCACACGGGGCGGGAGGGGTTGATATCGCTCCACCAGCGCATGAGCTCCGGGAAACTCTGGGCACTGTCGATACGCCAGTAGAGCTGCGGGGCCAGGTAGTCTACCCACCCGCTTGCCAGCCATTTGCGAGCATCGCAGGCCAGGTGTTCGTAGGCGTTAACACCGGCTTCGACGCCGGCCGGATACCCGGGTTGCCATATACCGAAGGGGCTGATACCGACACGAACCCAGGGTTTCGCCTGCTTTACACTGCTATAGAGTTTTTGAACAAAGGCATTTATGGCGGTGCGCCTCTGGGCGGGGGTTTTGCCGTCGCGGATGTTGTGATTGGGGGGATAGGGGTAGAAATAGTCATCCAGGTGTACGCCGTCGATATCGTAGCGGCGCACTACGTCCAGGATGACTTTGAGCACATGTTGCTGAGCTTTGCTGCTGGAGGGGTTCAGTATGGTGGTGGACCCCGCCTTCTTCAGCAGCCCGGGCTGGCTCAGGGAGATGTGATTGCGGCCTACGGGGCGGCCACTGATGGTAGCGCGGAAGGGGTTGAACCAAGCGTGCAGTTCCAGCCCCCGGCGGTGGGCTTCCTGGATGGCAAAGGCCAGCGGGTCATAACCGGGATTCACCCCCGGGCCGCTCAGCCAGGCACTCCAGGGCTCGATGGAGGAGCGGTAGATGGCATCCCCATTCGGACGCACCTGCAGAATGACGGCATTGAGCTTCAGCTGGACGGCTTTGTTCAGGATGGTGAGCAGCTCTTGCTTCTGCTGCTCCGCCGGAAGGCCGGCGCGGGAGGGCCAGTCCAGGTTGTACACTGTGGATACCCATACGGCTCGGAACTCGCGGGAGGGCTCCGGAGCTCCTTCGTTTACCTGTTGCCAGGCCGGTGACAGCAGGGCTGCGGCCATGAAGAGTAGAACCTGCAGAAGTTGCTTCATGCCCGGAATCATACTACATTTGCCATGGCGTGGCAAGTGTGGAATATGGCATGGCCGGGCAAACGTATTTGATGCAGGGGGCTTGCTATTGGAGAATTTTGCCTGTGGTATTCTCGTAAAAAATCCCCGGCTTCGGGAACGAAGCCGGGGTGAAATGACGCTGTGCGACCGGTACGTCAGTTTGCCAGGATGACGTCCAGCTCGCTCACGGCGGCGCTGTCGCCACCCGTGTGAGAGCTTTTAGCCACGAAGCGGATGAACTTGGCGCGCACCGTGCTGTAGAAGAGAGCTTGCTGCACGTTGACGTTGTTTTCCATGGTACCGCTGAGGACGGGGCTGTTCCAGTTCTCGCCGTCCATGCTTACGAATACCTCGTAATCCTTCACTCGGGCCTCTTCCACAGGCGCAGCCTGGTAGGTGATGCCGCGGATGTTGCGTTCGCCGCCGAGGTCGATGCGGATTTCGTGCGGATAACTGGCCAGGGTAACCCCCTTGAGGGTGTGCCAGTAGGTGTCCGGATTACCATCCAGCACATTGCGCGCAGGACCACCCTCCGGCAGGTCGGAGCTCACATAGTTGACCGAGAAGAAGGTGTGTGCCGGGTATTCGCCTTTGATGGCGGTAATAATCGGCTCCAGCTCAGCGATGGATGCGTACTTCTCGTTGGCATTCATGGGTTCCAGGCATACCATCTTCACGAACTTTGTAACTACGGGCTGCTCCAGCATGACGGTGTGCTCGTCATCCGTATCGGCCATGGTGAGGGTGGCTGCCGGTTCAGCAGGCCAGTTATGGCCGTCATCGCTGAGGTAGAAAGCCACCTTTTTGACGCGGGAGCTTGTTCTGGCCTGGCGGGGAGTGACGCTGAATCCGGCCAGCTCGGACTGGGTACCCAAGTCAATAACCACATAGTGTGGATATTCGGCGCAGGGCTCGTGCCAGCGGGAGTGCCAGTAGGTGTCGCGGCGGCCATCAATAAGGCTCCAGGCGGACTCGGTGCGACCGGATGTGCTGGAGAAATCCACTATACGCATCAGGTTGGCCGGGCGCCAGCTCTTGAGGTGTTGGTAGGTGATGGGGGAGTCCAGGAAACCATCTGCCGTGGCATAGGCGCGCAGCTGGCCATCCTCGCGTTGCAGGAAGGGTTCCGTGTATACCATTTCCGAGCCGTCTGCCAGTGTCATGTTGATGGTGGCACCCACTGTGGTGGTGGTGGCATGCACGTAGCCCAGCTCATCGCGGGAGAGGGTGACGGCACTGGCCAACGGCAGAGCTTTGCGACCCACGTCTGCGGCGTTGTCCGAGGAGAGCAGCGGACGCAGAGAGAACGTGAAGGTGGTGGGCTTGGTGAGCGGAATATCGCGGTCAATCGGCCGCGGGCCACAGGCAGCACCGCCCAGACCCAGCGTCAGCTTGTCGATGCTCAGCACAGTGTTGCCATTGCGTTGGAGTTCTTCCGGGTGCGGGGCATCAAAGAGAGCCTGTGCGGAGCAGGGCAGGGCAGAGAAATTGAAGCTTTCGCCCTGCGTGCTGGCCACCAGCAGGCCTACCCCGTTGTGGTCGGTCACTGCCACCCATTCGGTATCCATGCGGTTACCCATTTCCATGGGCAGGGGATAACGCTCCACCATGTTGTTGACGGACTGGGTGTAGATGCCGACGGGGGAACCGCTCTTGCGGTCGGGATAGTTCTCACCGGGGCCTCGGCCATACCACTTTACCTGATTAAAGCGTTGAGGCAGGTTGATGCTGTAGCCCAATTTGGGCAGCACGATATTGTTCTCGCTGGGGATGATACCGGCAGCCAAGCTCACATACCCGTTGGGCATAATGGTGTACACCAACTGGGTGTTGTAATGGAAATCGCGCTCGGTGATGGGGCCATTGTCCGTAATCTCGAAGGCGCCGTTGTCGTATTCGCGACTATCGAGACTTTCCTTGCGCTTGCCGCTTGTTACTACATCACATGCTACACGTACTGCACCGCCGGGCAGACGGTCCACCAGCATGGGGCCGGCGGTGTGCACCATATTGCGCATGCCATTGGAGAGCCACTGGTTCATGGCCCACTTATCGTTTGCTACAGGGGCGCGGAAGGAATTGAGCAGTACGGTGGGCTGGTCGCCCAGCAACTGCTGGCCGTTTACGATGTAGTTGCGCAGGCCGCCTGTTGTCTTGTCTACCGATATGGTGAAATTGCGGCCGATGATAATGACGCTGTTGTCCGTGTTGCGCACGTTGAGTTTGCCTTCTTCCTTCAGTGTCATTGTCTGAGCCTTGGTGGAGAAGTTGTTGAACTCCCGGGGCATCTTCAGCTGCTCGGTGGCAATCTCGTAACCGGCGTGTGCCCATTCCGTGCGAGACTTCAGGCAGAGGTTGATGGTGAGGAAGTAGGCACGATCATTCTGCAGAGCGTCGGCGGGAATCTGAGATGCCGGGATTGTTAACTCAGCGGTTTCCAGCGGGGCAGCTTCCACGTTGAAGTGGCCGGCTGCAATCACCTTGCTGCCTTCTTCGCAGAGCTGCCAGTTGCCATTAAACTCGTTCAGGTTGGTAAAGAGGTGCTTGTTCTTGATGCCGATACGCATTCCCTTGCCATCCTCGGTGAGCCCCAGCAGTTTGAATTCTGCATTCTGCTGTACTTTGCGAATCTCGTCGTAAAGCGGGGTGACCGTGCGGTCGCTGTAGATGACACCCTTGATGCAGAAGATGCCGTCGTGCGGGTATTCACCATGGTCGCCGCCATAGCTCTGGCGGGTTACCTTGCGGCCGTCCGGCAGGGTTACCTCCTGGTCGTAGCTCTGGTGAATCCACTCCCAGATGCCGCCACCGATGATGGAGTCGCTCGAATCGATGGCCTGCCAGTAGTCTGCCAGGTTACCCAGGGAGTTACAGAGAATGTGGGCGTACTCGGAGATGTACCAGGGCTTGAGGAGCTTGCGCCCGGCAATCTCGCGGGTCCAGTTCACGCTGGGGTACTGGTTGGAGCACAGGTCTGCCAGGTCGTTGTTGCGCTCGTACTGTGTAAGGCGGGAGGGGTCGCGCTGCTTAATCCAGTCGCGTACGGCCTCAAAGTTGGCGCCGGGGCCGGCTTCGTTACCATAGGACCAGATGACAACGCAGGGGTGGTTTTTGCTTTGTTCCACCATGTTTTTGTTGCGCCATACGTGTTGGGCTTTCCACTCCTCGGGGTGGGAGAGGGAGTCCTCGCCATAGTAGTAGCCGTGGGATTCGATGTTGGCCTCATCGCACACATAAATACCCAGCTCATCGCACATCTCGTAGAAGAAAGAAGGCTGCGGGTAGTGAGAGTTGCGGATGTGATTGATGTTACCACGCTTCATGATGAGGAGCTCCTGTCGGCATTCCTCCTCTGTCACAACATGGCCATTGGCGTGCTGGCTTTCGTGGCGGTTCACGCCCTTGAGTTTCACCGGCATGCCGTTCACCAGGAAGCGGCCGTCCAGCAGCTTGATGTCGCGGAAACCTATCTTGCGGGAAATGGTTTCCGTTATCTCGCCCTTCTCATTCTTCAGCGTGAGCAGGAGTCGATAGAGATTCGGTTTCTCTGCGCTCCAAAGTGCCGGGTTCTGGATGGTGGCCTGCAGGGTTGTTTTGACTTCCTTGCCGGGTTCGATATTCAGCCCCTGGCTCTGCATGGTGGCAATTGTTTTGCCGCTTGCATCCAGCAGTTCACCTTCCACGCTGGCTGTGGCATTTGCCTTGTCGCGGTTGTTGACGTCCACTTCAACTCGCAGGGTGCTGTTGGCGTAGTTGCTGGTGCCGTCGGTGTTCTGCACAAAGTCTGTGTGCACAAAGAAGTCGCGCACCAGTACCTGCGGTGTGCTGAACATGAACACGTCGCGGAAAATACCGGACAGGCGCCACATGTCCTGGCATTCCAGGTAGGAACCATCGCTATAGCGGTATACTTCTACGGCCACAATGTTCTTGCCCGGCTTCATGTGCTCTGTTACATCGAACACGGCAGCCGTGCGGCTGTCCTTCGAGAAGCCGATTTTCTGCCCATTGACCCACAGGTAGAAGAAAGAATCCACACCGTCAAATTGAAGGAAAATGCGGCGGCCATCCCAGTCAGTCGGCACTTCTACCTCGCGGCGGTAGGAACCGATGGCATTGGGTTCGCTCTTGGGGCAGGTGTACTTTTCCTCCGTCTTGTTGCGGGGGGCGGTCATTACGCGGGGCCAGTCGCGCACGAAGGTGTAGCGCTGATTGCTGTAGATGGGGATACCATATCCACGCATCTGCCAGTTGCTGGGTACGTCTATGGTGTTCCAGTGGCTTACGTCTGTCTCAGGCTTGTAGAAATCCATCGGTCGCTTGTCAGGCTGCGGTGCCCAGTGGAATTTCCAGTCTCCGTTCAGGAGCTTCACCAGCGAAGAGTCTTTGCGCTTGCCCTTAAGAGCTTCTGCTCTGTTGGCAAATGGCACGAAAAATGCGCGTGCCTCTTCGCGCCCCTGACTCAGGTTTTCCGGGTTTTCCCAGTCGGGGTGCGGGGTGTAGGCCTCTTGTCCTGCAGCCATGGCGCCCGCCAGGGCAACCGTGGCTGTTATGGTCTTGAGTATATTCATACGCAGGGGATACTACCATATTGCTCCTGGCATGGCAAGCAAAAAGCATGTTACGCGCGCGCGTAACGCGAGCGAGATTTGTTGAAAAATTATAAATGTTATTACATTTTAGGCTTGCCAGACAGGCTCAAAAGGAGTATGCTCCACGCATGAGCGTTTTACCATGGGCTATTATGGCAGGCGGGTCTCTACTCGCCGATTACTACAACCCAATCCCTCAGCCGGGAGAGCCGGGATATATGGCTGCACCGCAACATCATTTGCGGGTTATGTTCGAGAACGATTCCGCATTCGGCAATGATTGCAACTACAGCCATGGTACTCGTATCGATTACGCGCAGAATCTTCCGGGAGGTGATGCCTGGGGTATCTCCCTCACTCAGAATATCTATACCCCTGAGGCGCATACCGATGGCGCGGTGCAGGGGCAACACCCGTATTGCGGTTATCTGGCCCTCGGTGGTGCATACATGCTGCGTGGGCAGGACTTTGGTGCGGCTTTTGAGTTCCAGCTCGGGGCAACCGGCGATCAATCCGGAGCCCGGGATGCCCAGAATGGGTTACATGATATTTTCGGCATGCGCTCGTGGGATGGCTGGCATGACCAGGTGCCCGGCGAACTGACGATGCAGCTTTCCATGCGCCAGGATTTCCGCCTGCCCTGTCTGGAGTTCGACTGTGGTAATGGCTGGCAGACGGATGCCGTCTTTTTCACTCGCGAGGAGGTGGGGACTGCCTTTATCCGCGGTGGAGCCGGTGTGAGCATGCGCTATGGTGTGAATCTGTCTCCCTCGATGCAGGTAAATGGTAATCGGGCAGCCAATTTCGGCATTGGCCTGTTGGATAAGCCCGGGTACAGAAACGACGAGATTTCCTATTTCCTGGTGGGCAGCCTCTACATGGAATACGTAGCCCGCGATATCACAGTGGATGGTGGCGTATTCCGCCATTTTGAGCAAACCTGCAGCCGCAAGCCCTGGCAGGTGGAAGCTCAGCTCGGGGTGGGGGTTTCCTACCACGGTATAGATTACTTTGCCGGAGGGGTGTACCACAGTCCCACCTATCGCACACAGGGTACGGAATCTCTCTACGGTACCTTCTCGGCAACGTGGCACTGGTAATGATGAATCGTAAAACTTCTCTCCTTCTGCCGGCTCTCATGGTGTTGGGCGCGGCATGTCTGGTACTGCTCATAGGGGGCTTTCCTCTGTGGGGGGAGCCCTCGGTGTATCGCAGTGGTCTGATGCTGGGGCTGGGGATTAGCGCGGGGCTGCTTTCGTTCTGGGGCGGTTGGCGGCTTGCCGTGGGGCAGAGGGCTCGTTTTGTCTGTGGGCTGGTGAGCACATTCTTTGCCTGTGCCGGTGTGGTGGTGTTCTGGCAATACGGTAGTAAGGCTCTGCAATATACTACCATGGGCGGGCTGATGTGGCTCGGAGCTCTGGGAATGGCATGCACGGCTATGGTCGGGCTGTTGTTTACCTGCATTTTCGGCTACTTTGTATACCGTTTCATGACCCGTCGTCTGTGGTTGGCAGGGGTACATTGGAGCCTTTTTGTCCTGGCATTTGGGGCGTATTTGGACTATTGTGGCGAGGTTCGTGCCTTTGCCCAGCTGCCTTCCCACGGGCGTACATCCGTTTGCGAGGTGATGACCGCTGAGGGGGAGAAGGTGCCGTTGCCTTTCACTCTGCGGGTGGATGCTTTTCACGCTTCGTACTATGGGGACGACAGCTACAGCCTGTACCTTCGCCGGGGGGAGGGGTGGGAGCTGATCGGGCACCCTGAGGTTGTGATGGATTGCCTGAAATACGGGGAGGAGATGTGGGCGTTGGAAAACCTGCAGAGTGCTCCCGGTATGCCTCAGCCATTCATGTTGCTTCCCGGCAGTGCGGAACAACCGGACCGACTTCTCATGCGCAATACCCGACCGGTGAAGGATTATGCGGCCACCTGCCATATCGAAACGGAGCACCGTGGGCGCAACGAAGTGCGCGATGAGGTGGTGCGAGTGAATGCCCCGCTCCAGTGCAAGGGGTGGTATATTTACCTGAACTCCTACAGTACCATGAGCAGTAGTACGCTGGTTACACTCCAGCTGCGCAGGGCGCCCGGACGCTTCCCCGCGCTGGCAGGTATGGTGGGTGTCATTCTTTGTACGGCCTGCTGGTGCTGGTGGCGCCGGGAGGAGGAATCAGAAACTGTTGAGGCATCATTTCAGGTATGACCATTTTCATCACTCTGCTTACCATATTTGTTCTGCTGCTCTGTGCGGCTTGTTGTACAGCATTTATCATGGGGCGCACGGCTTTGGGCCGTATGCTGGAAGTTGCAGCCTGGGGTACCGCGCTCGCTCTGTTTGTGGCTAATTGGTGCCTGGCGCAGGCTCTCCCCTTCGGAAATATGCGCCATGTGCTCTGTTTTTTTCCGCTGGTACTGGCTCCGGCTTCTCTCTACATGCGCCGTTGCCGCGGGGTGGAGCTCACTATCGGTTTTGCCGCTGTAGGAGCACTGGCGATGGTGGGTGCCCTCTGCATGCCCATGCAGGCGGCTTGGCGGCAGATGCCGGCTCTTCAGTCTCCCTGGTTTGCGCCGCATGTGACCAGCTATGTCGTGGCCTATGGGCTGCTGGCTGTTTCGTTCGGCTCGGCACTGCTTTCGTTCCGTCGCAGGGTGGCAGCTTTGCATTTGCAGGCGGCGGATGCTGCGGTGCGCCTGGCCTTCCCCTTCCTGACCTTTGGTTTATGGAGTGGTGCTTTGTGGGCAGATGCCGCCTGGGCGCGCTATTGGGCATGGGATATTAAGGAGGTCTGGGCTCTCATCACCTGGTGCGTGTACCTGCTGTACTTCCATCTGGGCTGCAAGGCTACCGTTTGTGTGCGGCGCATCTTGTTGTTGCTGGGGTTTGTTGCTGTGCTTGTCACATTCTTTGTGGTGAACCTTCTGCCGAATATTGTCAGTGTGCACAGCTACGCTCAGTAACGCAGTAAAATGGTTAGCCCTATAAGGTTGACGTCTCCCCTCCCGGCTCTGCTATAATGGCCGGGTATGAAACTCCATCTACCCCTGACGCTTCGTTGTCTTGTTCTTTTGTGTCTGTCTGCTGTTCCCGCAGTTCAGGCAGTTGTGGGCAGTACCTGGGACCCAGCCTGGGGGGCTGCCGGGCTGGAAGGCGCCCCCGATGCCTCTGCAGCCCAGTATCAGGCTACCATCACTGCCGCCGGTGTGACGGCGCTTGTGCCACCCACGGGGCAGGAGGCTCCCTGGGATTTTGGCTCGTACACGGCTATTACCCTGACAGGCAGCGGCAATGCCGAGGCCATTATCGTTGGTGGTGCATCCGCTACACTGACGCCGCTGGTGGGCGCTGTGGAGCGTAATAGCTGGATTGCCGCCGGGGAGGGTAGCTATAACCTCTTTATCGGTGGCAGCTATGCCGACAACTGGCAGAGCGGAGCCGCTTTCAACTTTACCGGCAATTCTCACATCATGGTGGATGGCGCAAGCGTGGCAAATATAGTGGGCGGTAACTACAAGGAAGGCCGCAACGCTGAGTTCACGGGCAATTCCTACATTACCGTTGCCGCCGGTAATGTGACCGGGGCTATTGTGGGGGCTACGGTGGTGACGCATAATGCGAACACCTCCTTCAACGGCAATACTCACATCTTTGTGTACACTCCGCTGAGATCCAACGCCGGCCCGGGGCTGAACTCTGTGCCGACCAACATGATAATGGGCGGATTTGCCTGGGGTACCAATACTTGGAAAACACAGACTCTGGAGGGCAGTACATATGTCACAGTGGATTTGGCCGACTATACAGGTAATGTGCAGTCGTTTTCAAAACATATTGTCGGCGGCGGGTTTAATGGCGCCAGTAGTAATACGCAGGTTATCACCGGGGACACAAACGTCTCTGTGAATCTCTCCGGGGTGGCCATGGCGGCAAATAGCAAGGTGGTAGGAGGTGCCTGGGTGAATGCCGGTACTGCTTCCATCACCGGTACTTCAACTCTTACCATCAGTGGAGGTACCTTCAACAGCTGGGTTCTTGGCGGCTTCTGGACGGATACCGGCGGTACTAATACTTCGGTCGGAGAAATACGGATGTCTCTCAGCGGGGGAACGTATAATGGCTCTGTTCTGGGAGCTACGTATATCAGCACCGGTAACTGCACCATGAACACCGGGAATGTATCACTGTCTGTCGGTGGCGAGTCTGTTCTTGGCGGGACTCTGTACGGCGGCTATTGCATTAACGGCAACGCCAACGCCACGGTGGATGCCACACTGGGGAATATCAATATAACGCTGGATGGCGGAGCGCTGGAGTCTGTTGTCGGCGGCAGTTATACACAGCGCAATAACGCAGAGAGTTTCATCTCTCAGGGTAATATTGTTCTCAATCTACAGAGTGGCAGCGTGAATGGTGATATCTATTCTGCCGGATATCAGGATGGTACCACCTATATGGAGACGGCCTCGACCACCGTGCAGCTTTCCCAGGCAGTTCTGCTGACGGAGGGCATTACTATCTCCGGCGGCTATACAGGTAGCTATATCAATTCCGTTGTGACGGGGGAGCGCGTGTTGCAACTGTTGGGAGCTGGCACATATACCAATACCGCTGCTGTGTTGTTTAAGGATTTTGATGTGGTGCAGGTTGCCGAGGGGGCAAGTGCTACACTGGGCAGCCTGACAAGCGATAGCTCTGCTCTGCGTAAAACCGGCAGCGGTAGCCTGACGCTTTCGGCTCATTCGGCGTTCGATTCCCTTACCGTGGAAGCGGGCAGCCTCTCATTGCAGGGTGGGGTGGAGGGAACTCGGCTTCGGAGCCTCAGTCTGGCCGCCGGAACGAGTCTGGCCGGGGTGAGTGGTACTATCTCTGCCGGTGCTCCCGGAGAAACTGAGCTGAGCCTCGTCTTGTCGCCGGAAAATATCGGAGCAGATGAAGCCGCGACCCCTATGATAACGGGCCTGGGAGATTCCCCTGTTAATCTGGCTCTTCATGGCGCAGAGAATGTAACGCTGGATATTGGTGCCGATGGTGTGATCGGGCTCCTTCTGGCGCACAAAAATGCGGTTCCGTCGGTGAGCAGTTACCTCAGCCTGGTGGATGGTGAACTGACTTGTGAGCAGCCGGCTCAGTTGTCCCTCAATGCCTTGTTGGCGGCTTACGGACTGCGCATTGCCGGAGTGGCGGATGGCTCTCTGGTGGTGAATGGCAGTGCGGCAGGTATATATTATGTTACCTCGGAGGCTGAGACAACAGATCCGCATCTGGTGACGGAGTACCCGGTTCTCGGGTTATACAGTGGTGTGGTGATTGAGAGTGGCCAAAGTCTTACCCTCAGCCTGCCCGGGGACGATGACGCTACCACTGTGGCTACGGTCAATAATCTGATGGGGGCTTCCGGCAGCCTGCTGCAGGTGGAGAATAATTCCGGCTCCGGTCTGGTGACGGTGGTGCTCCGGAATGGTGCCATAAATTCCACAGGCGACCCGAATTACCCGGATATTCCTTCTCGCACGATGATGGCGGGCGATATACTGGCCACCACCGGCACGGAGCTTGTTAAACAGGGTGTGGGTACTTTGGAGGTAGAAGGAAACCTCCGGGCGTCTTCTCTCGTAATGACTGCGGGAACCCTTCTCCTCAATGGCTCCGGTAACCGGGTGGAGGCCCTGTCCGGCAGCGGGGCTACGTTGCAAGTGGGCGGTGCGCTGCAGCTTTGTAAATCGCTGGAAGGTAGTGGAACCCTGGTGGTGAATGCGGGCGGAACCTTGCTGCTGGACAATATTTCATCCGCCGGAAATGCCTGGACCCTGGCCAACAGCGGATCTGCCGTGGCAGATGTCACGACCTCCGGCAGTCTGAACCTGGTGCACCTTTCTTTGGGGGCGGGCTCCCGGAGTGAGCTTGTGTTCAACACGGATGCACCTTTCGCGAATAGTCTGTTGCTTGGCAGCCTGGCGGTGGAGCCCGGGGCTGCTGTGACCCTGAACTCTGTGGGAGATGCCCTGCTGCGCGGTGGTGACTATGTTTTGGGCAAGGTGGAGGATTCTGCGGCCACCAATATACAGGGCACTGTTACGCTTTCCCTGCAGGGCTTTTCATTTTCTCAGCTACAGCCGGGAGCCAGTTATCTGTATACGGATGCCGCAGGGCGCATTATTCTGCATGCCGTTCGCAGCAGCAGTAACCTCCTTTTGCCCTATGCCGCCTCTCATAATGCCCGAGCCGGGGCCCGGCTTCTCTGGGATGCCACCCCGCCTCCCGGTGGGGAGCTTGCTGCGGCATATCGCAGTGTCACCGAGCTGATAGCCTCCGGGCAGCGAGTCTCCGCAGGCCGGGCTATGGCAGCCGTGGCCGGAGCTGCATTTTCCGCATTGTCCCCGGCCTTGCAGGGCGATGTGGAACGCCGCCTGCGCAGCATCCGCAACTGGGCTGTTGCCTCCGGGGTGAATCCCTGCGTGGTGAACAACGGTATGCCCTATTACCATTTCTGGGTGCAGGGTGAGGGGGATTACAGCAGCCTGGGTAGCAGCGGTGATTCCCCTGGCTACGATTTCTCTCGCTGGGGGGCTACGCTGGGCATGAGTGCAGATGTCAGCGAGGCTTTTTCGGCCGGGCTTGCCTTCAGTGCCCTCTGGGGAGAGCTGCGCACGGATGCTCCGGATGCGCTGGAAAGCGATGCAGATGCCTCCTACCTCTCCTTTTTTGCTCGCTACCGCAATTGTTCCTGGTCCCATACTCTGGCTGGTGCCTTCGGCTGGACGGATTTTGATACTAATCGGCGGGTGCATATGGGTACTACTCACTACCACACTCACAGTGCGGCAGATGGCAGGGCATTCGGGCTGATGTATGAGCTTGCTTATGACCATCTTTCCGGTACGGATGAGGGGTGGAACATTCAGCCGCTGCTCAACATCAGCTATCGCCATAGCTCCGTTGGTGGCTTTACCGAGCACGGAAGCGATGCCGCCTTGAGAGTTGCTCCACACAGCATGAATACCCTCACCCTCGCTGCCGGAGCCCGTATGCAGGCCACCATCGGAGAGAATTGGTACAACCGCAGCTCTCGCTTCGAATGTCACGCCCTGCTGGCTTTTGATATCGGCAACCGCCGGGGCGAGGCATCTGTGGCCCTGATGAATGGCTCGGCTCGCGAGTCGGTGCTCGGCTCCCGTCCGGGAGCCTTCGGGGTGGAACTCGGGGCTGGTCTTTCTGTGCCGCTGGGCGCGGAGAGTGGCACCTTGTTCTTCGAGGCCTCTGTCATTCTGCGCTCCCGCCTCAGCGAGTTCAACGGGGGACTTGGCTATACCCTGCCGTTCTGAGGTGTGGGGAAAACAGAATCCGGAGGGCGCCCCATGGCAGCCCTCCGGATTCTTTCTGCAAGAAATAAGCGCTTTAAATCACTTGCAGTGCTGTTCCCACTCCAGCACGATGTTGCCGTGGCCGGAGGTGATAATCTGCCCGTGTTTGTCCACAATAGTGGCATTCGGAATGCCATTTGCAGGAGCATAGCCGGGCAAGGCCTTTGCCGTGGGGGTATTGTCCAGTATGCCTGCGAACTTAGCCTTGTAGCTCTTCAGATAAGCCTTGGCCTCATCTTCCGTTTTATCGTGTCCCATCAGGATGATTTCCACACCCTTGCGTTTCATTTTCTTGTATTCCTTTACAATCTGCGGCATGAGCGCTTTGCAGGGCCCACACCAGCTGGCAGAGTGCAGGTACACATAGTAATCGGCTTTTTTGCTGGGCTTGCCATTAAAGAACTTTGCCTTGCTTATGGCCTCGTGTACGCGTGGTGTTTCATCCTCATTTTCCTCATCGGCCGTCTCTTCGGGAAGGGGCACATCTTCGGCGTTCCCGATGGTGAAGTCTCGCCATTGCAGTACAGCTCCGCCATGCTTGCTGGCCAGCATCTTGCCATTCGCATCAAAGAAGACTGCCCACGGTATGCCCGGTGTCTGCGGCATATTAGGCAGCTGCGGCATTTTCCCGTTGGGAATGACGGGGAATTTGCCATTGTTGCTGTTCACAAACTGCAGGGCGGCATTCACATCCTGATCCTGGCTGGCCAGAATGAGCTCCACCTGCCCACTCTTGCGGATATTGGCGTATTCCGCCGCAATCTTGGGCATCTCCGCACGGCAGGGACCGCACCAGCTCGCAGACTTCAGCACAATAAAGTATTTGGCCTGCAGGTTAGGACGGGCCTTGGTCAGGTATTCCGCATCTTTCAGCAGACTTGCCACGGTAGAAAGCTCTGTAGGCTGTTCTGTTGCCTCATCGGCCTCCTTATCCTTGCTTTTCTTCTTGCTCTTTTTCTTCTTCTTCTTTTTCTTTTTGCTGACTTCGCTTGCAGGGGTATCATCTGCCAGAGCCTGCTGCGGCAGAGCCCAGCAGAAGATGCCCAGAAGCAGGGCGCAGAGAAGGATGGTGTGTCTCATAACGCCCGAATGCTAGCATATTACCCCCCTCCGGTCAATGCTAAAAAGTCTTTTTCTACAAAAATGATAGAAATAACGACATTTGTTGACGGTGATGAAAAAAAACGCCCGCTGAGGCGGGCGTGAAGGGAAGGACGGGATATGGCTCAGTAGAGCCCCGGCGCAAAGGGCTGAGCGGGCAGCCCCGCTTCGTTCACCAGGTTGGGCTGCATATAAGTGTACCAGCCGTAGCGGGCGAATTTCGGTTTCTCTGCCTGTGGGCTGGTTAGCTCAATGCGCGAGCCTTTGATATCTGCCTGGGCAGGGTGGAAGGTTATGCCGTCTTCTGATACTTCAAAGCCCACCGGGGGCTTTTTATCGATTGTGCTGAGTTTGTCGCTCATGTAGACAGTCAGCTTTTTACCTTTGGGAATAACCTTAGTGACCACCGGGCCTTTATAATCCACATTCTTTTTGCCGTACACCGTGGCGGCGGCCAGGTTTGCCAGGCGGGTGCCTACCTCCAGCTTACGCGGGGGGTGGACATCGCTGTTGGTGGAGCCGAGGTCGATGGTGGTAACGGCATAGACTCCGTTCATTTTTTCTGCGGCACGGCGCTGCACGGTGCGGAACTCCGGCCAGTAGGCACGCAGTTTGGTGCGGTCGTTGATGCGTGGAAGCTCCACCTGCAGGAAGGGTAGCGCAGGGCGGTTGAACGCCGTGCGCCAGCCGGTGATGAGGTCGCTGAGCAAGGCGTAGTTCTGCTCCATGTCCTGAATCTCCGCATCACTTTCTCCCTGGTACCAGATGACACCGGCCACCGGGAAGTTCAGCCAGGGCCGTATGCCCGTCTCGAAGAGATAGGCAGGTTTGTAGGGGTGCGGGGCGTTGAGTTCCTTGCCGATATTCTGGCGGGCGCGTCCGCGCACCCAGGCGGACATGTACTTGCTGTCCAGCCACTGTTCGGTGGTGCACTCGGGGTATTTGGCATTCAGTACCTCGGTGGGCATCCAGGCCATCATTTCGGAGCCGCCGAGGGCTGCATGGATAACCCCCACCGGCACCCCCAGATGCTTCTGTAGCTCGCGACCGAAGTAGTAGCCCACGGCACTCATGCGGGGGCGGGTCTGTGGGGTGTTGGCAGACCAGCTGCCCTTGTACATTTCGCCGGTCAGAAGTATGTTTTTCTCCTTCTCCTTGTAGGCCGGCGGTGAGGTGTGCACCTGGGGCTCGGAGTGGTAGAAGCGGAAGAGGGGAGTCTCAGCTTCTTTCAGGGAATTGGTGTCACCTGTCTGGTTGAGACGCCAGAGCATGTTGCTTTGGCCGGAGGCTATCCATACTTCGCCCACCAGCACGTCTTTGATTTCCTGGGTATCGTTGCCTTGGGTGATGGTGAGGGTTTGACCTCGGTTGCGGGCTTTCATGGGGGCCAGTGTGGCCGTCCAGCGGCCGTCCTGCACAGTAGCCTCAACTGTTTGGCCGGCGAAGCGGACTCTTACTGGCTCTGTGCCGGTGCAGGTTCCGGTAATGGGCACCTCTACCCCGCGTTGCAGTACCATGTGGTCTGCATATATTTTGTCAGCCGCTACATCCGCCATGGCGTACAGAGGCGCCAGAGCCAGTATGGTGTACAGAAGTGTTTTTTTCATAACTGTGGATTCTATTATTGGGTGGTGTATGCGTGTTGCGGTGAAGTTTTAAGGGGGGTGGCAGGGGCGCAGGCTTTTTTCGTCCACCTGGCGGAGTTGAGCTCGGCGCTTCCACCCTTAACGGAGAGGGTGATGCCATTGTCGGCCTCTACCGGTGTAGAGTTGAGCCCCTGGCCTACCAACATATCATCCAGCCATACATAGTAGCCGGGAAGCACGTTCTGCTGCCTGTTGCCCATGTGGCGGACGATGCGGATGCGCCCCTGTAGCTCGGTGGTGCAGTAGAGGGGGGTATCTCCCCAGCAGATGCGCTCGCGGCTGATATTCAGGGTGCCGCTGTGTGTGCCATCGTTCAGGGTGACACTGAGTGTGGTATTCTTGCCGCACTCTGCCTGCAACTCGAAACTATAGCCGCTGTCCGCCGTCAGGCTGTTTGCTGCCAGGGTAAGTTTTTTGCCTGTTTTCAAATCGGCCTTGCGACTCTTGCTCCAGCTGGAGGCGGCTGCACGGGGAAGCCCGGCCGTACGGCCGCCAATGCCCATGGCGCGTGCCAGGTTGCCGGCGATGATGAGGGAACCCTGCTCATTGGGATGTAAGCCATCACGCCCCGGGCGGTTGGACATGGAGTCCGGCCAGGTGAAGGGAGTGGGGGCAGTGGGGTCGACCATTCCTGTGTTCACGTCCACATAGCGGATGTTCAGCCCGCATTTGCGACTGCTGGTTTCCACCCATTTTCTGAGCAGCTTATTGTACTGGGCTACAGCTTCGTGCCGTGCGGCTTCATTGTTGTTGGAATGGTGCCCCCAGCAGGGAACGCTCATGATGTAGAGCACATCCCCCTTGTCGCGCAGTACATCTGTGGCGATTTTGCCCAGGTTGCCCCAATCGCTGCCGGGGCTCCAGCTGTAGCTGCTGCCATTGGCTCTCACCTTTCCGCCCAGCATACGCTGCATTTTTGCCGCGAAATCGCTTGGGCTATAGCCTGCGTCAGACAACAAATCATTCGTTCCCATCAGGCAGCACCAAGTGTCGCAGTTGTAGGTGTCGGCCGAGCTGCCGGTGGAGTGTCCGCCGTAGTTCACACCGCTCATGCCGGCATTGGAGCCGGTGATGATATTGTGTGTGCGGCCGGAGGATTGAGCCAGGTGCACATTCGGGAAGGGCACTCCACCGTAGCTATCGCCGGCATCTTTTGTGCTCAGTTTTGTGTAGCCCGGGGTGTAGCCGCTGCGCGGACCTGTGATTTCTGCTTCCACTCCATTGTCCACCAGTATCTTGAAGAGTTGCCAGCGCCAGGTCTGGTCGTTTACACCATGCGTAATCGAATCCCCCAGGAACATCACGCGTCCCAGGCTCAGCCCGTCTTCCCCGCGTTTGCTCCTGAAGGGTTGAGTATAGTCCGGCGGCGGGGTATAGGTGGAGGTGTCCAGCGTGGAGGGAGTGTGCAGGCTGAGTGCTGTGGCGTAATTCAGGTTAATGCGGTATGCACTCAGGCTTGTGTTGCCGCTTGCCCGGAGCGCCGGGGCTTTGTACAAATTCGTTAGTTTGCCATCCGCACTTTTGGCCTGTACCACAACTCCGCCCCGGCTGGTGGCCGTGATGCGCAGCGTCACTTTCCCGTCAGCATCTGCATATTGCTGCAGGGTGTCGTACTCTATCCGCCCACCCTGCGGCCAGATTTTGCCGGCACAGTAGCCTGTGATGGCGGGCTTGCGGCTCCCTGTGGGCACGCGTGTGTCGGCCTCGTCTGTCAGGCCGTAGTCCATCAGGTTCGCGTCCCATAGCAGCAGCGGACTGCCGCTTTTGTAGTCGTTGGAGTTCGCGTAGCTCAGAAAAGACTTCAGGTCGATGCTCAGCTCCGTCTGATTGTCGGCCGGTGACTGAACGGAGAAATTCCCCTTGCCATCATAGATAACCCTGTTGGCTTCATCGCACCGGGGCTCGGACAATTGGCTGTACGTCGCGGCTCCTGCGGCTGGAAGCATACAGACCACAAGCTGGCTCAATAGTAGTGTCTTCTTCATCCTGATTTTATTCTAAGAAAAAAATCTGCCCGCGACAAGTAAAAAAATCGCTCGCGGGGAAGACTGTCAGAAACAATTAGAGGGCTGCCCCCTGAGGGGATGACACCGGATATGCCGCGTTTCAGTGGGCAAAGTACCCCAGATACAGCAGCTCCGCTTCCGGACAGAATACCACCCATCGTACGCGATTCGGAAGCTCAAGGTTGAGGTAAACCTCGGCATCGTCCGTCAGAATCTCATTGAGGGAAGGGTAGTACAGCTCGCCGCGGGTGTTTGCTTTTTCCCATCCGTTGTCACCGGTGAGCTGCTGTGCGCGCAGGTTGGTAAACTCCTCCCTGGTCAGGTTAAAGCGGTAGCGGCATCCGAAGGGGTTGAGCGTTTCCCAATCCGGATGGGGAACGGCACCGGCTGTGGTGGTATCCACGCCGGTGAGGTACAGAGCCTGTTGTGAGGGATTAAGCCTGTCAGCGGCAATAAAGCCCAGCATCAGGATAACAAGAGCCAGCAGAACCCACTTGATGATTCGAAGCATGGTGAATTATTTATTGACCGGGGGTGGAAAAGACCGGTGCCGGCAATTCCTCCGGCTTATTGTTGCTGCCGACCAGGTCGCCTACATCCTTAAGCGTTACAAAGACAAAGAAGAAGAGTAACAGAAGCACGAAGCCGCTCATAATCCAGTCCAGGAACTTGCCGCTCACGGGTTTGCCGCGCAGCATTTCTGCTATGCCCAGCACCACATGGCCTCCATCCACCACAGGCAATGGCAGAATGTTGAGAACCGCCAGGTTGACATTGAGCACCACGGCAAACCACAGTACCAGGCGCCAGCCCACGCCATCACCGGCCTGGAACATCTGGTACATGTAGGAACCGATGCCTACCGGGCCACTCAGATGCTGCATGCCTATGTTGCTGCCGGGGGCGCATACCTTGGCAAGTGTTTCCTTCATCCATTTAAGGCTTTGGCTTACCTGCGCCTGCGGTGTGGGGTGTTCAAACTCGATTCCGGCACTTCTGCTCTCCCAGTTGAAGCCCATGATGGGGTGGGCTCCCGGCTTGCCTTGCCAGTTGGTCGGAATCGCCGGGGTAAGTGAGGTTGTCGTTGTTGTGCCATCCTGTGCTTGCAGGGTAAGATGGAGTGGCGCGCCTTTTTCCGCCTCCTCCATGACGGCATAGGGCGTATAGACGCGGGTGCCATTCACCGCCACAATTGTCTGGCCTTTCTGCAGACCTGCTGCCGCAGCGGGGGAGTCGGGGATAAGGTCTCCCACAATGGCGGGCTGTGCGGGCAGTATGCCGACCTGTCGCAGGGCGCTGCGTTGCCACCAGGAAGTTTCCGGCACTTTGTAGGAGCTGCAAATATCCATTGTCTGCTCGCTGCCGTCCGGGGTGGGGCGGGCGATGGTAAAGCGGATTGTTTCGCCCTCGCTCAGCGCGACAAGCTCACGCACGCCCTCCATATTGCCGGCCCATTTGTTCACCTCCTGCCCATCTATGGCCAGGATGCGGTCGCCCGGCTGCAGGCCTGCCGCCGCTGCGGGGGAATCTTCCGTCAGGTAGCCGATGCGGGTGCCTTCCATCTCTGCCACGGGCTTGCCCACGCCCCATACGATTACGGCAAAGACGTAAGCTAACAGCAGGGAGAACAGAGGCCCCGCTGCCGCAATAATCACTTTGTCCAGCGCCTTGAGCGGTTTGAGGTCTTTGGGGATATCGGCCTTGCCCTCAACGCTTTGCATGTCTTCCAGCTGAGGGAGTGATACAAAACCGCCTAGCGGCAGCCAACCTATGCCCCAGCGTACTCCGTTAATAGTCTTACTCCACAGGGGCTTGCCGAACCATATCTGAAACCTGTCGATATAGGCACCTCGCCATCTGCCGGCAAGAAAATGCCCCAGCTCATGCACAAATATCATGAGGTTGAAGAACATAATGACCAGCAGAATGATGCCCGCTGCCTGGAGTACGGATAAAATGGCGTCCATAATGGTGTATTGCCGCCCATACTGCCATATCCGCTCCCTTCTTGCAAGCTTTCCTTCTGCCATAATGTGACAAAATCCTCGCACATTAAAATCAATCAAATTTGGCTTGACTTTTTTTCGGGGGTATGTTCTAATGCCGGCACTTACAGTGAAATGACAACAAAGACGACTCGCTATACCATTTCTGCCCTGGCTCGTAAGACCGGGCTTTCGGTTCATACTCTCCGCTTTTATGAGAAAGAGGGTATTATTCGTCATGTGGAGCGAACTCCTTCCGGTCGCCGTGTGTATGGAGATGATGCCGTCGCCTGTCTTATAGGTGCACTTTGTCTCAAGCAGGCAAGACTGACGCTGGCGCAGATTAAGGAGTTCTTTGATGCCACTGTGCGTGGCGAGGAATCACTGCCGCATCGTCTGGAAATGCTTAGCGAGGCGCGTGCCAATCTGCTGGATATGCAGGAGGGGATTGCCCGCAGTCTTAAGCTGGTGGAGTTTTTCATCGGGGGAACTAATGAAGCATTGGAGGCCCTCAGAAGTGGGGGGAATCCGGATGAGGCATTCCCTCTGCTGACTCGTGCCGGCATAGGAGAGTTGCCAACGATGATGATGGAGGATGGCAAGCTTGCCCCCGATCTTACTTCCCTCTTTACCTCGCTGGAGAAGTAAGGTGCTCGCATTTGAAAAAGTGGCCGGATAAAGGAGGCACCTTTGTGGATTTCCATTGCCCCCGATACGTTTGAGCGCGCACCCCATTTGCAGAGGTGCGCGCTTTGTTGTACATAGATGAAATGCCGGCGGGGCGGTGTTATTTGCTCAGCAGCTTCTCCAGCAGAGCCTGTGAGTTGTCGGCCAGCTTGGCCGGGTCATCCAGCATGCCGGCGCGCAGCAGAGCCGTGTTGATGAGCTGTCCTGCCAGAA
Source organism: Akkermansia sp. (assembly GCA_017415555.1). Classification (GTDB taxonomy): domain Bacteria; phylum Verrucomicrobiota; class Verrucomicrobiia; order Verrucomicrobiales; family Akkermansiaceae; genus Akkermansia. Next base: position 11,396 of record JAFQGF010000043.1, on the reverse strand, counting down.
GGGTGGCAAGCTCCTCGTCCCTGGTACGCAGGTCTGCGAGCTTCTGCACAATGGGGTTGTGCGGGTTGAAGGCAATCTCCGGGTGCGTCTCCGGCACCGGCTGGCCCATGGCCTTCAGATAGGCCTTAATTTCAGGAGAAATATCATTTTCGCCCTGCAGGGCAATGGCGGGAGCACTGCTCACGCGGTCGCTGGTGCTGACCTTGCTGAAACTGTCCTTAAAGATGGTGCTCACCCAATCGGTAAGCCCTTTGGCCTCCTCTTCATCCAGGCCGGGCTGGTCCGGCTGGCTCTCCAGCGGGGGCAGCTCCAGGTTGGCGCGGTCGATGGATTTTATCTCCTTGTCCTCCACCTTCATGAGGCTTTCCACCACAAACTGGTCGCCACCATCGGTAAAGAAGGCTACCTCGAACCCTCGGGCACGCAGGGCATCCAGGTACGGGCTGTGCTCCAGCTGGGCGCGGGAGGCCCCGAAGAGCACATACACATCCTTCTGGTTCTCCTTCATGCGGCTCACATAGTCCGCAAAGGAGGTAAGCTTGCCCGGCTCGGTGAAGGTGGACTCAAAACGCAGCAGCTTGCCCAGGGCATCCTTGTGCTCCCAGGAGGTCACAATGCCTTCCTTCAGGAAACGGCTGTACTTGCTCCAGAATTTCTCGTACTTGTCGGCGTCGTCCTTTGCCAGCCCTTCCAGGTGCTTGATGAAGCGCTTGGTGATGATGCCGGAGATGCGGCGCAGCAACGAGTTATCCTGCAGCATTTCGCGCGAGATGTTCAGGGGCAGATCCTCGCTGTCCACCACACCCGTCAGGAATCGCAGCCACTCGGGCAGTAGGTTCTCCGGCTTGCTGTCAATGAGCACTTTGTGGCAGTACAGGGCTACATTCGGCTCGCAGCGCCCAAAGCCCATGGCCTCCGGGTTGTCCTCCGGTACAAAGAGTACGGAGTTGAGCACGATGGGGGCGTCTGCGCTGAAGTGCATGTAGGTAAGCGGGGCGCTTTCCGTGTGCGCGGTGAACTTGTAGAAGGATTCGTATTCCTCGGGGCTTACGTCCTTCTTGTTCTTCATCCAGATGGCCTGCACGGTGTTGAGGTGCTCACCGTTAAAGTCGATGGGGAAGCCTACAAAGTTGCTGTACTTGCTGATAATGTGGCGAACGTGCTCTGCACGGGCAAAGTCTGCCGCATCTTCCTTCAGGCGGATGAGGATGCTGGTGCCTCGTACTGTATCCGCGGGTGCGGCTTCCAGGCTGTAACCCTCACGCCCATCGCTCGTCCATTTCACAGGCTCGGCGTTGGGTTGCCAGGAGCGCGTTGTCACTTCCACGCTGTCTGCAGCCATGAACACGCTGTAGAATCCCACTCCGAACTGGCCGATGAGGTCCTGCGTGCCGCCCTGGCTCTCCTTCATCATCTCCAGGAACTTCTTTGTGCCGGAGTGGGCGATGGTTCCCAGGTATTCCACAACTTCATCGCGGGTCATACCGATGCCGGCATCGGCAATGGTGAGGGTCTTGCCCTCCTCATCGGTTGTGATGCTGATGCGCAGGTCGCGTTCGGGCTGGCAGATGACAGCGTTGGTCAGCTGCTTGAGTCGCAGCTTCTCCAGCGCGTCTGAGGCGTTGGAAACAAGCTCTCGCACAAAGACCTCGCGGTCGCTGTAGAACGCGTGAATTACAATGTCGAGCAGCTGTCTTACTTCTGTCTGAAATTGGTGAGTATTAGCCATAATGCTTGAGAAAAAATCGTGCTTCCCATTTTACGCGTGCATGCGTCCGCGTCAAGGCCAATGCATGTCAGCACACGGCAACTGGTGTGTCCCGGGTTATTCGATGCAGACCGGGGTGCCGATGCTGACGCGTTGGTAGAGGGTAAGCATATCCTGCGGGGCAAGGCGGATGCAGCCGTGGGAGGCGGGGGTGCCGAGCAGGTGGGTGTCATTGGTGCCGTGTATGTAGATGTAGCGGGAGCGGGTGTTGGCGTTGTGGGGCTCCAGCCCATGCAGGGCGAGAATACGGGTGAGGATGGCGTCCTGCCCTTGCGCGGCAGCGGGGTAGGTACCCACGGGAATGCGCCCGCGAAAGACGGTGAGCAGCGGGGCGTTCTCGCCGTGCATGCTGCATATTTTGAAACGCCCCAGCGGGGTACGCCCGCTGCCCGACTCGCTGCCCACACCGGCTTTGCCTGTGGAGCAGGGGAAGCAGAGCTCCGCAAAGCGGAGCTTCTGCTCTCGTATGGAAATAACTACCATGGGTATCTGCAAACGGTAAAGTTCAATCTTTTACTTTGCCGTTGCCATTGTTTAGTATCTGTACGACTCTGCCTTGTAGGGGCCTTCGACCTTCACGCCGATGTAGTCTGCCTGTTTTTGCGTGAGAGTGGTGAGGTGCACGCCGAGCTTGGCAAGGTGGAGGCGGGCAACTTCTTCGTCCAGCACCTTGGGGAGCACCTGCACGGTGTTGGCACGGGTGCCGCGCTCCTGCCACAGAGCCATCTGGGCAAGCACCTGGTTGGTGAAGCTGTTGCTCATAACAAAGGAGGCGTGGCCTGTGGCGCACCCGAGGTTTACGAGTCGCCCCTCGGCCAGCAGGTAGAGGCTGTGGCCATCCGGGAAGGTGTATTTATCCACCTGGGGCTTAATGTTGGTGCAGACGATGCCCGGGCGGGTCTGGAGGCGAGCCACCTGGATTTCGTTGTCGAAGTGGCCGATGTTGCAGACAATGGCCTGATCCTTCATGCGTTCCATGTGCTCTATGGTGATGATATCGCAGTTGCCGGTGGTGGTCACATAGATGTCGGCAGTGCCGAGGGTGTCTTCCACGGTAAGGACGCGGTAGCCCTCCATGGCGGCCTGCAGGGCGCAGATGGGGTCAATTTCTGTTACAATGACCTGTGCGCCAAGACCACGGAGAGCCTGGGCGCAGCCTTTGCCGACATCGCCATAGCCGCAGATGACGGCCACCTTGCCGGCAATCATCACGTCTGTTGCGCGTTTGATGCCATCGGTGAGGCTTTCGCGGCAGCCGTAAAGGTTGTCGAATTTGCTCTTGGTGACGGAGTCGTTCACGTTGATGGCGGGGAAGAGGAGGCGGCCGTCGCGCTCCATCTGGTAGAGACGGTGTACGCCGGTGGTGGTTTCCTCGGACACACCCATGATTTCGGGCATCCAGCGGTGGAAGATGCCGGGCTGCTCGGCGGCAATGCGCTGGAGGAGGGCTTTAATGACGCTCTCTTCCTCACTGTCAGAGGGGGTGTTTACCCAGTTGTCGCCGTTTTCCATTTCGTAGCCTTTGTGCAGCAGCAGAGTGGCATCGCCACCATCGTCCACGATGAGCTGGGGGCCGTTGCCGTCCTTGTGGCAGAGTGCCTGCCAGGTGCAGTCCCAGTACTCGGTGAGGGTTTCGCCCTTCCAGGCAAAGACGGGCACGCCGGCGGCGGCTATGGCAGCTGCTGCGTGGTCCTGAGTGGAGAAGTTGTTGCAGGAGGCCCAGCGCACATCTGCCCCCAGGGCAACGAGGGTCTCGATGAGAATGGCCGTCTGGATAGTCATATGCAGGGAGCCGGTAATGCGCACACCGGCCAGGGGCTGCTGCGAGCCATATTTCTCGCGGCAGGCCATGAGGCCGGGCATTTCGTATTCGGATACCTGGATTTCCTTGCGTCCCCAGTCCTGCAGGGAGATGTCTGCCACTTTGTAGTCTGCTGTTGCGTTCATGTCGGGAGAGATTGTAACCTTTCGCGCGTCATTCGTCAATTCTTAGTTTGACTTATGTACTAATCTCGTGTAGGGTACGTTGGTATGAAGGTGGCGATAACTGTTATTGCGGCAACTCTGGCAATGGGCGACCCTCTGTTGGCAGCACCGTCTGCTGCTGTACACATGGTGCCCGGTGTCATACCGCAGCCGCTCCGTCTGTCTGTGGAGACCGGGAGCAAGGGTTTTGCCATGCCGAATGGAATAAAGGTGCACTCCGATGTGAGCCGTTGCGAAATGGGGCGAGCCGCCATACGCGCTCTCATGGGGGCGGGACTGGAGCTGCGGACAGAGGAGAATGAGGGCGAGCTGCGCGTGCGGCAGGTGAAGCACGACAACAAGGAGTGGTATGCCATTTCTGTGACTCCGCAGGGAATTGAACTGCGCGTGGCCGGTCCCCAGGCTCTTTTTTGCGCCGCCCAGACCCTGGCGCAGAGTGTGGTGCAGGATGAGGAGGGTAAGCCTGCCCTGCCGTCTATGCAGGTGGAGGATGCCCCGCTGCTTTCCTACCGCGGGCTGATGCTGGACCCCTGTCGCCATCCGCTGACGGTGGAGGAGACAAAGAAGATGTTGCGCATTATGGCGCGCTACAAGCTCAATCGCCTGCATTGGCACCTGGCAGATGACCAGGGCTGGCGCATCGAGATTAAGAAATACCCCAGGCTGACCGAGGTTGGCTCGCATCGTGCCGAAACGCCCACGGCGGCGAATCACGAAGTGGGAGATGCTTCCCCCACGACGCCGTTTTACTTCACGCAGGAGGAAATACGGAGCGTGGTGTCTTATGCCAATAGCCTGGGTATTATCGTGATACCGGAGATTGAAGTGCCGGGGCATTCTTCTGCGGCTATAGCGGCATATCCCGAACTGGGCAATAAGGATGTGCCGGACTATGCCCCCCGTGTGGCGACAACCTGGGGGGTGTTGCCCTACACCTATGCTCCCACGGAGCAGACCTTGGGATTTCTGAGAGATGTGTTTGCAGAGGTGTGTGCCTTGTTTCCCCGGGCGGAGTTTGTGCATATAGGGGGCGATGAGGCTCCGCGCGACCAGTGGCAGAAGAGCCCGCTGGCTCGCGCATTCATGCAGCAGCGCGGGATGCAGCACGCCGGGCAGATTCAACATTGGTTCACCCACCGCATGGCAGAGTTGCTGGCAAAGCATGGCCGCCGCATTGTAGGCTGGGACGAGATTATAGATGATGGAGAGGCACCGGCAGAGGCTGTGGTGATGTACTGGCGCTCCTGGGTACGCCCGTCTTCTCTGTTGCGAGCCGTTCAGGCGGGGCATGATGTCATTCAGAGCCCGGCTTCTCACTTTTACTTCAACTTCAGCCAGGGAAAGCTGCCGGCAGATATCCGCTACAGGCCGCATGGTTCGCTAGAGGCGCAGCAGGACTGGCGGCATGTGTACTCCTACAATCCCGTGCCGCAGGGGATTACGCCGGAGCAGCGGCGTCACCTCATAGGCTTGCAGGCTAATTGCTGGAGCGAGAGTATAGCCGATGGCGCTAAGCTGGAGTACCAGGTTGTCCCCCGCATCTGTGCCCTGGCCGAGGTAGCCTGGCGCCCGGCAGAGCTACGTCGGGCAGATGAGTTCCTGCAGCGCATCCTGAAGCAATACCCCTGGTTCGATGCTCAGGGAATCAACTATCGCCGCGAGGACGGCACTCCTGCCCGGGATTGAGAGGGAAGAAAAGGAAGTATCGAGTATTCAGCCTATCCGCCGAACTCGATACTTCCTGTCCAAACGTTTCCTGTCTTGTCTGTTTACCTGCTTTGCAGGAAGTGCAGCATCTCTGTATTGCCTTGTCGACGCGCGATTTCAGGCAGGGTTTCGCCGGTTGCGCGGGAATAGACTGCGGCCGGGGCTCCTTTTTGCAGAGCCAGGCGGATGATGTGCCAGAGTCGCTCATGTGCGGCATTCGGTGCGCCGACGCGGTCTGCCAGTGTCATCATCATGAGCTGGCAGGCGGTGAGGGGCTCAGATTTCTCGATGAGCTTGCACAGCAGGGCAAAGTGCTCGTCGTTGTGCGCGAGGTAGTCCGGTTCGGCAAAGGCGTTGTAATCGATGACCCACCAGTTGAGAGCTCCCGCCTCGATATTGCCGGGTGTCGTTTCCAGCAGGGCTCGCAGGCAGGAATCTTTCTCCTGGCAGAGGGCGGTGATGATGCCGTTGCGGGGATTAGCCCCCTTAGCCAGGAAGTAGCACATGTCCTCGATGTTGTCGTTTTTTATGGCTCCGATGAGTTGGGGAATGAAGGCTGTGGGTTTGCGCTCTGCTGGGACTTGCTGAATCGCCTTGGGGCGGGGAAGGGGGAGGGGGCGGGGTTTGCGCTCACCGGCCGGGGCGGTCGGCTCGGAGAGCTTCAGGTAGCTCAGGAAGCCGTACTTATTGATGACCATGAAGTCCACATAGGGGAAGCGGTCACATTTGGGGCGGCGGGCGCGCAGGTCGTTGGCTCTCGCTACATCGGAGGTCACGAGGATAAGGCGCTCAGCGTCCATATTGTCCGGGGTGAGGTACAGTGCTCCGAGAAGGGCGTCCGTCTCGCTCATGGTGGAGTCGGTGTCAAGAACCTGCAGGAGTCCGGGGTAGCTTTCCCGGGCGGAGGTAAAGGTGTCTTGCAGCTCGGGGCGGAGGCTGTTGGATACCAGGCGAATAGCTTTTTCCTGTGCCTGCATGGGGATAGAAATGTTGTACAGGAAGTCGCTGAGCTTTTCATCGCAGAGTGTCGAGCTGTCTATATACAGCGGGCTGTTGCCTACCATTTCTTCCAGTCGCACACGGGCCTGCTGCTCCTTGCGGCGTGCCTGTTCTGCAAAGGTGATGAGGCTGCCATCCGACCAGAGTGTCATGACGGCGGTGGGGTTTTCCTCGTCCTCGTTGCAGCGGCAGATGTTTTGGATGTCCGCTGCGAGTTGCTGGTCGTGGGTGATGAGAAGCTGCCGACGTTTGCGGTGGTTGAAGAAGAAAAGGCGCACGAACTCACCATCTGCCGTATTGGCGGCTATGGGGGTATTCTCTGTAAGGATGTAGTCCAGATAACGCTCCCGGATTCTGAGGGCCGTCTGTGCGGCATACTTGACGGGGGCGCAGTTTTCCAGCTCGTTGAGCACGCCTGACGTCATGATGAGCTGTTGTCCGCGGCTGCGCAGGGCGGGAGCCGCCTGTTGCAGCAGGGTTTCTATCTCGGGAGCCATCCAGGTACAGGCATCTATGTATACCGCGTCAAAATGAGTGAGCGGGTGGAGTTCTGTTTCGGTGGGTGTTACTTCCATGGTGTTTTGGTCATGTATGTGGTTTTATTGGGTGGGTGGGAAAGTGCTGCGCCGGGCTTCGGTGAATGATATAATATAAGCGGCTCAGCTCGATGGTCTTTTCCCGTCTGCGCGCTTATTGTAGTAACGATTCCTCCTGTAGTCAACTTGAAAATGTGTATGTCTTCTAATTTTGTAGGAATATGAAAATCGGGCATAAAAATCGCGGCAAACCGTTACCCGATTTGCCGCGATGGAAGGGATTTTTGCAGTCTGCGTATCAGAGGCAGGCCTTCAGGCGAGCGATGATGTTGTCCTTGGAGGTGGCGCCGGTAATGCGGTCCACTTCTTCGCCGTTTTTGAGGAAGATAAGGGTAGGAATGTTCTTAATGCCGAAGCGGGTAGCCAGGGCACCGGCTTCGTCCACATTCACCTTACCGACCTTGGCCACGCCGGCCATTTCAGTGGCGACTTGATCCACGATGGGGGAAATCATACGGCAGGGGCCGCACCAAGTTGCCCAGAAGTCCACCAACACCGGAACGGGGGAGTTGAGAACCTCTGCCTCGAAGTTGCTTTCTGTAATCTGTAATGCCATAGTGCTTGCTTAGATTCAGATGAGTTTCTATTTGTTCAAAAAAATCACTCTTCCTCGTCAGCGTAGCTCTCTTCATCGCCGGAAGATTCCTCGGAAGAAGCTTCGTCGGAGTAGCCGGAGTCATCAGCGGCGTCTTCACCGGGAGCAGCGGGGGTACCGAACACGCGGTCAGCATCCGTCACACGGCCGGGAACCTGATCCGTCTGGTACTGTACCCAGCACATCAGACCCACAATGATGAGAGCAAGCGAAGCCAGTACGGTGAGCACGGGGCTGTCCTTCTGGGGCTCTTCCTCTTCCACGGGTTCTGCTGCTTTCTTACCGAAGCCGGCGGGCTTGGTGAAACCAGCAGGCTTGGTGAAGCCACCGGGCTTGCCTACGGGAACCGTTGCCGAGGGCATGGCAGCTGTGGCAGAGGGCTTGGCTGCAGGTGCCGCCGGAGTTGCGGGTTTGGCTGCCGGTGCTGCCGGAGTGGCCGGGGCGGACGGTGCCGCGGGGGCTGCCGGAGCCGCAGGCTTGGGAGCTCCGGGGGCTACAGGGCGTGTGGGCACACTGAGCGGTACAGTGGCAGCAGGACGTGCCGGGGCTGCCGGCGGTACGGGTGCACCGGGGGCGGCAGGAGCAGCAGGACGCGGCGGTACGGGGGCTCCGGGACGTGCCGGGGGTACCGGGGCACTGAGCGGTACGGTAGCTGCTACCGGACGAGAGGGGGGCACAGGAGCCACAGGCGCACTAGCCGGTCTGGGCGGAACGGGACGCGTGGGCGCCGCTCCGGGAGGTGTGGGGGGGACGGGAGCCGCCGGACGGGGCACGGAAGGAGGCACCGGGGCTGCAGGGGGCACCGGACGAACAGGCGAAGGTGGCGGAGGAGGTGTGCTCATATCAGTCAGTAAAGTCTATAACCGCAAAGCGGACTATTCTTATAATGCACTTTTTTTTTACTAATGCAAGCTCAAAACGCATGACAGGTGCATTTTTTGACACTTTCTTGTCGGAGTGTGCCGGAAAATGCTTGTCGGGAGCTTATTTTTCTGTTTTCCGGTAGCGTTGGTAGAGGGCAGGTTTACCGCCGGGGGTGAGGGGCTGCTTCCAGGAGTCGTTTTTCTCCGGGTTGATGGCGTGCAGTAATTGCAGGTCGCGTCTGTAGCTTTTTTGCAGGGCTCGTTCCCGGTCGGAGCCTCCCTGGGTCCAGGTGCGGGGGCCGGAGCGGTACATGGCACCGGGGATGTAGCCGCCTTTGGTCGTTGCAATGGCTTCGGCATGGGCCAGGATGGAATAGGCCAGGCCGATGTCATCCGTGGTGGCAAGCACGTGGTGCCCCCATTTCTGGAGGTGCGCTGCGTAGAAGGTGGCCCATTGGGCGAATTGTACGTTGGCCGGGCCGTCGCCGGGATAGTACCGGCGGTATACCAGCTCGGCCTCGGTAAAGCGTTGTTGTCTGGTGAGAATCTGGGCCAGGATGGAGGCGGTGTAGAGTTGGCGCGGGTTGGCGGCAAGCACTGTGTGAAGCCCTTGCTCGTAGCGCGCCCAATCCGGCTCTTGGCGTGGTGCGAGGGTGATGAAGTGGTCAGTGATGCGGAAGTGGGGATAATCCTGCAGCGCGTCCAGGAGGAAGCGGCGCTGTTCTTCCGGGGCGGCTTGCTGTCTTACCATGGCATCGTACTGCCACTGTTTGAGCCAGGTGGGGGTAAGTGTGTGGGCGAGGCGGCCGCAGCAGTATGCAAGAAACAGTCCGTATGAGATTATCAGAATACGCCCGGCAAGCCCCTGTGCACGGACTCCGATACGCGCAGTGTTGCTATGCCGCGCATGTCTGTGGGAGCGGGGCGGCGCGGTTGGTATGGGGGAAGCCATTGTGCCGCAACAGAAGGCACTCATGGCGGTAAGGGCGAAGCTGTGCCACACATAGTCAGATGCCGCCGCAGAAGCCAGTGCTCCCAATCCGAGCATAGCCAGAGCCGTACGCAGACGGCGCTCCTCGCTGAGCTCGTCGCAGGCAAGTGCGCGAATGGCCTGTATGATGTGCAGCAACAGTAACAGCAGAGCCAGACTCAGGCCGATAAGACCGTAGTCCGCCCACAGTTGCAGGTACTCGTTGTGTGCGGCATTGGGCAGACAGCCCTCAGGGTATGCGGGGACGATTTCCCACACCGCACCACCGGGGCCATAGCCCCAGAGCGGCGCATTGCCGGCGGCGCGGCAGACGTGATCCCACACGAGGGAGCGCTGGTGGGTGTCTGTCTGGCTGATGAAATCCAGCAGGCTGCGCTCGAAGAGAAAATCATACACGGCTATGCATCCGCCGGTGAGCAGCAGCAGCCCGCCCAGAATAATGCCCCAGCTGAGTGGTCGTTTGTCGTACAGGCGGATAATGAGCCAGAGAATCCAGCCGAGAGTGAACATGAGCGGCAGGACGATAAAGACAACACGCGTGTTGCAGAAAAATGCCGCCGCTACGCCGATGACGCCCGTGGCGCCGCAGAGAATGTTGCCACATGTGCGGGTGGATTTCCAGATGCTGCGCCAGACCAGAAGCATGCCGGCAGCACTCAGAAACAAACCGGCAAAGTTTTTGTAGATAAAGAGGCTGGTGTTGCGGCTGTTCGATCCGGTGAGAGCGGTGTCCGGCCGCCCCAGCCAGTTCAGGCTGATGTCGCCCCGCTGCATCAGTACCATGGCCGTTATGTTGAGGAGAATGGCGATGCTCAGCACCAGCGCAACGCCACGGCTGCTTCGGTTCTGCCCGCTATACAGTCCCGCCACGTAGAAGATGGTGCCACCCAGCACGATGCCCAGGTCGCTCCAGTTATCCGTTTGGCTGAAGCCCAGATGGGCTCGTACCAGGTAATATCCCCCCCCGAGGAGCCCCAGCCAGGCGGTGAGGGGCAGTCGCACGACTTTATAGCCGATGCCTATGCAGATGCAGCCGCAGACAGCTACCGCCGACAGAGCCCAGAGCAGTGGTGCCAGGGTACAGGCATTGGAGTCCGCTACGGACATGGAGGCTACCCAGAGCAGGGCTAAGAGGATGCCTAGTAGGCGACCCGGACGACTTTCGGTGAGACGTGGCATGGTGTAAGTCTATTCTGCGCTTTTGCTCATGCGCTGTCAAGCCAAATGCATTCCGGCGCGTTGGAAGAATTGAAGTTTGGAACAAAGGTTTTATGGCGGAAGTTGATAAAACGGATATAAGCAATTTTATAGTAAAAAAGAAACAATGGCGAGTCGCAGGCTGGCCTGGTTTTGAATCCGCGCGAGTGAGGCCTCTAAGAGCTTTCTCGAGTGCGGATAGTAAACATCCCGGCCCGCCATGGCGGCAAGCCGGGATGTTTCGTCTGTAATGCTTTATTTATCAGAATGTGTAGGAGGCGCCCACGTTCACGCGGTGCTCCTGGGAGTCCTCCATGGCATTGAAGCCATAGTTCGCACTGGTGCTCCAGCGGTCATTGATGCGGTAGGTTGCACCCGCTTCCACTCCGAAGCCCTGGCGGCCCGGGTTGGTGCCCATGCCGCGGATGCCGGACATCTCCACCACCGGGTTGCTGCGCACAAGGTCGTTGAAGTAGCGCAGCTCGCCATGCAGCACAAGCTTCCGGCAGCCTGCGGTTCCGGCGGACACCAGCCCGCCCTTCTCATCCGTCACCGGCTCCGTATCGGGTGCGCCCCAGGCCACATAGCTCACCCCCACGCCCAGCTCGCCGCGCAGGTTCTGGATGGAGCCACTCTTGGCACCCTCGGCTGTGTCGGACTCGTTGGCAAAGTACTCCACTCCGGCGAAGGCGGT
>JAFQGF010000065.1 GCA_017415555.1 Akkermansia sp. | reverse complement strand
CATGGCATTGAAGCCATAGTTCGCGCTGGTGCTCCAGCGCTCATTGATGCGGTAGGTTGCACCCGCTTCCACTCCGAAGCCCTGGCGGCCCGGGTTGGTGCCCATGCCGCGGATGCCGGCCATCTCCACCACCGGGTTGCTGCGCACAAGGTCGTTGAAGTAGCGCAGCTCGCCATGCAGCACAAGCTTCCGGCAGCCTGCGGTTCCGGCGGACACCAGCCCGCCATCCTTCGTCACGATAAGCTCAGCGGCATCGATAGTCGAGTCACCTGTGTAGCTGTTCTCGCCGGAAAGGGTGGTCGTGCCGCTCGTGGCCTTCACGGAGGAGTTGCCGCTGATAGCCGCAGCAATCTCGCCGCCCTCGGCGGTGATGGTGGTGTTATCCAGACTGCCTGTTACCTTGGCGTCGTTCGTGACACTGAGGGAACCGGCGGTGGCCTGCACTTCCATATCGGCATCTGCTGTCAGTGTGCCCTCGGCGTGTTCCATCACCACTTTTTCGGTAGCCGTGTCGGTGTCGTTGGCGGTAAGAATTTCGCTGACGGCAACCTCGTGCTTTCCCTTGATGTAGTACGTGCTGTAGTCGAGCTTCTCGCCTGCCAGACCATCGCTGTAGAGCTGATATTCCTCGCCGTTGATAGCTACTGTCACATCATCCAGGGCATCGACATTCAGCCTGCCCTTGCTAACGTCCACAACGCGATAGGCTTCGCCGCCTTCACGTATGAAACCGTTGCCCTCCTTGCTATCCACATCAAACCATTCGGTATCATGCTGCCCACCATTGAGCTTGGCTTCATCTGCCTTATACTTGCCGGACATGGTGAGGCTGCCATCTTCGATGCTGATAGTTCCGGGCAGATTGGCAACTGTATCACCGCCGGTTTCCAAGCCCACTGTGCCCTTCGTGGTGATGTCGCTGCTCTTGCCTAACGCATTCTCGTGCTCAAGTGTGACTGTCACATCATCGATTTCGGTTTTGCCCGTGTAGCTGTTGTCGCCGGAAAGGGTAACATCCTTCTCGCTGATAGCAAGGTTCGTAGAGATTTTATCCGAAATATCCGTGAAGTCGTTATCCTCAATTCCACCTTCTGTTATATCGATGGTAGAATCAAATTTAAGCGTGCCGCTCAGCACCACATTACCATCCGTATCATTGGTCAGCGTTGTTTTTGTGGTGTCAACACTCCAGTGGCGGGAATCCGTCCCGCCGACGTCACCAATGGTATAGTCACATGCTAAGTCCGTTGCGTTAACTTTTGTGTCGGCGCCAACGGTAGCGACAAGAATATCCTCGAATGAGATGGTGTATGTGCCGTCATTATCATCATCCTTGAGATCCAGCTTCTCATTATAGAATTTGGATGTAAAGCCAATACCTAAGGAGCTACCGCTAGTCATCGTCCAATTGGTGATGGTGTTAGTATCAGCCGAAGCAACTCCAACATTCAGAGCTGCATTGCTTCCATCCAATACTACACTCAGTGTGCCTCCGGAGGTTACATCCAGAGAGCCGTTTCCATTACCGGTTCCGGTGCCGACTATCAAAGTGCCATTGTTGTCAATTTGGACACCTGAGGCGACTTTCAGGACGTTACTTATCAGTTTAGTAGCGCTGGAATTGAGCGACAGAACGCCATTGGTAAGATTAACATCGAAAGTGGCAATCGAGAAATCCCCTGTCAAGTTTATCGTTCCGCCTCCGGATTGACTGATTGTGCTAACAGGTGAAGTTTTGTTAGTCTTGTAAGTTACGTCTTTGAGCAAGTTTATGGTACCTGTACCTGTTTGAGCAATGTGAACCGTTCTGCCGCTGGTCGAATAAAGTTCACCAAAACTCATATTTCCACCTGTTCCCGATTGTGTGATACTGAGTGTTCCATACAATTGGATTTTGCCTACAGTTTTACAAAGCTTCATATCTCCACCATTCTGACTAATAGATAAATCTTTTTGGAAAAAAGTATTACCATATGTTTTCAAAATGAGATAACGTCCTATTCTGCTTATAGCGAGTATGGGGGAGGGATGGAGGTGGGCGGGTCGTTTTTTATGCGGGGTGGCGGTGGGATTCGCGGATTTTGCGGTGGGTGAGGGCCTGGAGTTCGGGGCAGAGTTGGGGGATGAGGCGGGCAGCGATGTGGGGATAGCGCAAGTGGAGTTCGCAGCAGCACCAGGCCACAGCCATGCGGGCATAGTGTGCCGGGCAGCGAACATTCAGCAGACATTCGGCTACGCGGGGTGCCCACTGAGCCTCCGGGACATAGTGGAGGAGCAGCATGACCACGGCAAAGCGAGCTTCGTATTCCTGCGGGGAGACCAGGTAGGGCAGCAGGAAGTCCAGCACCTCTGCGCGGTGGCAGCGGGTAAAACGGTAGGTGGTGCAGCAGGAGTCGCAGATGCTCCAGTTGCGAATGGCCGGGACAAAGGCGGCCAGGGCAGCCAAGCGTTCCGGCAGCGTGGCATGGGGGGCATAGCCCGGCAGCATGCCGCGCAGCATCACGATTTCCATGCCGTGTTCCTGTGCCAGAGCTTGGAAGAGGGGGTGCCAGGCGGAGCGAGCGGCTCGGCGGGCCAGAGTTCTGAGAGTGGGCAGGCGCACTCCCAGCAAATCCGTTTCTCCGGGAATGAGGGAGGCGGCGAACTCGCGGTAGCGAGGCTCTGCGAGTTGCCGGAGGGTGGCGGCTAAGTCCTGAGGTGTCATTTGGCAGCGGTGTCCAGCAGTTTCTGCACTTCCGGATTCCTTGCGAGGTCTCTGGCACAGTGTCCTGCATCATCGCGTGCTGCGGCATCCGCACCATGGCTGAGTAACAGTCGCGTGCATTCTGCATTGTTCCGCAGCGCAGCAGCGATGAGAGCCGTGGTGCCATCCTTCATACGGGCATTTGGGTTGGCGCCATGCTCCAGCAGCATACGCCCCACCACGGCGGGCTCCTCGCAGCGGGCAATGCTGTAGATGAGCGGCGTGACGCCATTGGCATCTGCCAGATTGGGGTCGGCCTTGTAGGCCAATAGCATCTGGATGGTGTCCAAGGCACCCTGAGAGCAGGCCAGCATCAGGATGGAATCTCCCTGCGCGGCGCAGAAATTCTTGTCGGCTCCATGTGCCAACAGCAGATCCAGCATGTGCGCATTGTTGGTGGCAGCAGCTACGGAAAGGGCTGTAATGCCCGGCGATTGGGCGGCATTGGGCTCTGCGCCATGCTTCAGCAGGGTATGCACCATATCTACTCTGCCGGTATAGGCTGCCAGCACCAGCAGGGGCATGCCGTCTTTCAGACGCGCGTCGGGTGTAATACCATTGCGGAGGATATGGGCAAGCTCCTCCGTTGTGCCCTTTTGCATGATGTCGCGCAGCATTTCCGTGGAAAGTGTTTTGACCTGTGCAGGCGTGTTGCCATGTGCCCACTCCGCCGAAAGGAACAGGGACACCAGGAAAAGCAGGGCCGGGAATCGTAGCATCATACCGCCGCTTACTGTACCATAACTGTCCTGCCCTGGCAAGCCGGAATTCTTTGCAGCATGGGCTTGAGACATAGCTGTCCAAAAAGCATTCTAAAGAAAGAGCGCATTATGAGAGGAAAAATATCAACGAAATAAAAAGAAAACAAAAATGGAGATTGAGTTCTGGGGTGCCAGCTATTAAACTGGCGGTGCAAAAAAAATGAACCAAT
>JAFQGF010000042.1 GCA_017415555.1 Akkermansia sp. | reverse complement strand
TGTCAGGGTATCTGACGAGGAGAGATAAAGAGTTGCGGCAGGAATCTTAGTTCCAGGACCAATCACACGCCGAGAAACCGCCGTATGCCATAAAAGGCACGTACGGTGGTGTGTGAGGGGGCGAAAGCCCCCTACACGATTGTGTTCTAAGTTTTTGAGATTCTGCGTGGTCAATACCCTCTTCATCCTCGTCGATGGACTGTACGGGTAGAGCCTCACTCCGCGGGGTGTATCTCATTCCGAATGCGACAGCAAGGTAAAAATTGATAGTTCAAGCACTAACAGTAAAATTTATGTTCAATAACAATAGCTATTCATAACTATTCACCTATTTTGACAACAGAGATGAAGCAAAATAGGAAAAATTGCCTGTTTTGCGTCGGTGTTCCCTAAAAATATGGTAACTTTGTCGGCATCGCCGCAAGAAATCAACGCTCCCCCCAAGTCTCGCTTGCAATATTCTTTTCCTCGTGCCGCTGTATGGCCTGCCGACAGTTAAATTGGGAGTGTGAGCCGAAGGCGCCCTAGCTTATGAACCCGCACTTGTGCGGGCTCAAATTCCCTTTTACGCGTTGGAACAATTAGATAGCCGGAAAAAACTCATATCGCGAGCCGAAATCAGGAGCCCCCGAGGGGGGCGAAAGATGATAGGCAGGGGTAAGCGAGCAACGCGAGTGACGCCCCTGCCAGGGATAAAATATTTTTAAGCCCCGTGAAACGGGGTGACAGACTGTCGCCGCAGGTTCCCTGGGCTTTGTTGTTTTTTTCTGCATTGCAGGGGTTCCGCGGATCCGCCGCTCCACCACCTGCCTGAGTTCTTTCGCCCTCCGGGCTCTTGCATCAGGCTCGCCCGGAGGCTCGCGATACATGGACAAAAAATCCTAATTTTTTTTGAGGAAAAGGCTATATGAATCAGCCTGCTTTTACACCCTATAATGCTATGCTATTTTTTATTACCTCATTCGGAATGAGATACACCCCGCGGAGTGAGGCTCTACCCGTACAGTCCGTCGACGAGGATGAAGAGGGTAGGCTCGGTAATCTCGAAACTTAGCACAAACATGAAAAAGACACTTATAGCGCTGATGGCTCTGGCGGGCTATGCTACTGGCACCTCGCTGAACGAGGCCACCATTGTAACTGCCGGGAATCAAGGCATAACCACATCGAAAGGCAGTTTTACAATTGCGCTTACTCTCGATGTCGATTTGCTCAGAGTAATCCTTGAAAAAAACAAAACCCCGTCATGGGGGACTGATATTATTCGCTATGAGATTATTGGATATGAAGACATAAAAGACCCCGACACACAAGAAGTAATAGGAAGAAGGCAGACAAACACAGCTACAGGCGTTACAATTAATGGCGTTTCTTCTTCGAACAAAATAAACTCCTCTGGCCTGTATGCCCGTTGGGGAGATACTACCGCTTGGAACAGTGTTCGCTGGGATGGCGGAAACAACCTTTCAGATCTTAATGGCGACACAGAAGGAACGGGGTGGGATTCTGTTGCTTATGCCGGCTTGGTGTATTCTTTCGGGGCGACAAACGGCACCACAGTAGCCTTCACCCTCTTGGATTTTTCCGGTGACGTCATTGTACAAAGTTGTGTGACCGCCAGTGGTCTGAAGTCAGGCAGTGCGGGGATAAACACCAGCATTACCGATGACCCGGCTGAATCAATAACGTTTCACAAATCCGTCGAAACAAGCTACTACTTTGATGGCTATAAGGGCGGAACGGATGCAAAAGTTAGCGACCTTAAGGCCTTAAGTACCGCCGTTGCGAAGGCCGCGCCCATCCCTGAACCGACCACGGCAACGCTGAGCCTGCTGGCTCTGGCGGGTCTTGCTACTCGCCGCCGCCGTCGCTAAAGCGACTTTGGCGTGGCAAGCGCCGCCGCTGATACAGCGGGGCTGAAACGCTCTATAATCACAAGCCGCTGCTTCCTGTGAGGGGGCAGCGGCTTTTCAGATGCGCGGGGGTATTTCCCTCTTCGGCCCCCGCAGAAACGGGGTGACAGACTGTCGCCGCAGGTTCCCTGGGCTTTGTTGTTTTTTTCTGCATTGCAGGGGTTCCGCGGCTCCGCCGCTTCACCACCTGCCTGAGTTCTTTCGCCCGGGCTCTTGCATCAGGCTCGCCTGGAGCGCGCAAAACTTCTGCATATTGTTAAAGCCCGCACGGATGCGGGCATGAAGAGTTCGCTGGCGCGAACATGAAAACAATACCTTGAACCTTGTACTTTGCAGATTGTACTTTGTACTTTGTAGATTGTAGATTGTCCTACTGTCTTGGCCTGTGGGGTTCGAGGGTTTGGCGGCCGGCGCGTTCGCGAGCGCGCGCACTCTGGCGCGCACGCCTGTAGAGGTATTCCTGCATAGCGAAGGGGGGGCTGTCCTGCTGCGGGACGGGGGAGGAGCTACCATCTGCAAGGATGCAGCAGGCCTGCATATTGTCGCGGAAGCAGGCATCCAGAATGCCCAGCACCCGGCTTGCCAATGCGCGGTCTTCTATGGGCACCATCAGCTCCACGCGGCGGTCCAGGTTGCGCCGCATCCAGTCGGCGCTGGCTATATAGACCAGGGGGCGTCCTCCATTGCCAAAGCTGAAAATGCGGGCATGCTCCAGGTAGCGGTCTACGATGCTGACGATGCGGGTGTTGGCCTGTCCCTCCGGGGTGCCTGGCACCCAGCAGCAGATACCGCGTATATTCAGGCGAATCTGCACCCCGGCGGCGGAGGCGGCTTCCAGGGCCTGCATCATTTCCGGGTCGTTGAGGGAGTTCATTTTGGCACGAATCTCCGCGCGCTCGCCCCGGTGGGCACGCAGAGTTTCTGCGGCTATCAGCTCCAGCAGGCGCTCCTTCATCATTGCCGGGCTGGGGTGCAGGCGTCGGAAATGGCGCAGTTTGGTAAGCCCGGTAACGGAATTGAAGAACTGCGAGGCATCTGCCCCCAGGTGCTCGTTGCAGGTCAGCAACGACAGGTCACTGTAAATGCGGGCGGTGTCCTCATTGTAATTTCCGGTGCCGAAGTGGCAGTAGCGGCGGAGGGTACCGTTCTCCCGGCGGACGACGAGGGTAATTTTTGCGTGTGTTTTGAAGCCCTTGACGCCGTAGACCACCTGAACCCCGGCACGTTGCAGGCGCTCGGCCTGGCCAAGGTTGTGACTTTCGTCAAAACGGGCTTTGAGCTCCACCAGCACCGTCACCTGCTTGCCGGCCTCGGCGGCGCGGCACAGGGCATTGATGAAACGGGAGTCCCGCGCGGTACGGTACAGCACCTGCTTGATGGCCAGCACGTCCGGGTCCTGAGCGGCCTCTTCCACAAAGCGAACGACCGGTTCGTAGCTTTCGAAAGGATTGTGGATGAGGATGTCGCCTTCTGCAATATTTTCAAACATCGTCAGCCCGGGGTCTACCCCTTCCGGGAAAGCCGGAGCCCAGTTTTCCACCTTCAGGTGCTCGTGGCCGGGCTCATTTGCCAGCCGCGCGAAGTCTACTAGGCGCAGCGGCCCCGGTACACGGTAGGTGGATGACTCATCCGCACCGACTAGTCCGGCAATGCGGCGGGCGAAGGCCGGCCCGATATCTTGCGGCAGTTCCAGGCGCACGCAGTCAGAAAACTTGCGAGCCACCAATACGGCTTCCATCTCCCGGGCAAAATTGCCTCCCTCGGCCTCCTGGACGGCGATATCGCCATTGCGCGTCACCCGCAGCGGGCTGCTGTGCACGACTTTTTCACCCGGGAATAACTGGCCGATGAACTCGCTCGCCAGCTCTTCCAGCAGCACATAGGCATCCTTGCCCAGGGTGGGGGCGTGCACAGCCCTGGGCAGCATATCCGGCAAGACTACGGCCACAAAGCGGGTGTCGCCCGTTGTGGTTTCCTGCAGCTCGACGCCCAGCACAATGTTGAGGCTCGGCAGCACGGGCGGGTGCTCCACCTCCAGTGCCAGCGGCGTGAGCAAGGGAGCTATATTCTCGGTAAAGTAATCTTCCAGCGCGCCATATTGCGCCTCGCTGAGCTCTTCCATTCGCAGCGGAGCCAGTCCGGCCTGCACCAGCAGGGGCATCAGCTCATCATTCAGCAGCATATACTGCTCGCTCACCATGCGCCCCGCCCGCAGGCGAATCAGTTCCAGTTGCTCGGAGGCAGAGAGCCCCGTCAGATCCGTGTAGCTTTTGCCGCTCTGCTTCAGCAGCATCAGCCCGCCCACGCGCACCTGGAAAAACTCGTCCAGATTGCTCGCAGTTATCGCCAGAAACTTGACACGCTCCAGCAGAGGCAGTTCCCGCCGCATGGCCTGCGCCAATACTCGCTGGTTGAACTCCAGCCACGATATCTCTCGGTTTATATACATGCTCTGCTGCTCTCCTTTCCTGCGCGCCGTGACGCCTCGCGCGCTCTCCATACTACCATTTTCCTCCGGGCTCTGCAAGCTAAAAATATGCGCCGGAGATGTGCGAATTTAAATTTGCGACTTCATCATTTTGCAGATTATAGAATCCGCTGCTTTTTGTCATACAGGGAAAAAATATCACTTTAGACTTGCAATGGGGAGATTTTTATGTAGAATACCTGCGTTGACGCACAACATCGAGCTGTAGCGCAGGCTGGTAGCGCGCTTCGTTCGGGACGAAGAGGTCGCAGGTTCGAATCCTGTCAGCTCGACTCAAAAACCCGCAGAAAGTTGCCGAGAATCGTGCAACATCAATTGACGCACTGCGGAACCGGCAGCCTGTTTGTGGCTGCGCTGGTACGCCGGGTTTGCCAACAGCGGGTACAGCGCGTTTCCGTATTCCAGCATTTTCGGCATATATCCTCTTTTACAGTTTTTTATTTCATTCACCCACAAACCTCAACACTATGTCCGGTCATAACAAATGGTCTAAGATTAAGTTCACGAAGGCAGCAGCCGACGCGAAGAAAGGCAAGATATTTGCCCGTTACTCCCACGAAATCACACTGGCAGCCAAGAGCGGCGGTGGCGATGTAGACACCAACCCGCGCCTGCGCGCCGCCATCGAAGGCGCCAAGGCAGCCTCCATGCCTAAGGACAATATAGACCGCGCCGTCAAGAAAGGCACCGGCGAGCTGCAGGGTGAAACCATTCAGGAGGTCACTTACGAGGGTTACGGCCCCGCCGGCACGGCCTTCATCGTGGAGGTTGCTACCGACAACACCAACCGCTGCTCCTCCGAAATCCGCACCATTTTCTCCAAAAACGGCGGCAACATGGGCACCCCCGGTTCCGTGGCCTACCAATTTGACCGCAAGGGGCAGGTGAGCATCAATGCCCCGGAGCTGGACGAAGACAGCGCCATGGAGTTGGCCATGGAGTGCGGCGCAGATGAGTTCGAGGAAGGCGAAAACGAGGGCGAGTGGGCTTTCATTTGTGGCCCCACGGACGTGCAGACCGTGAGCGAAGCCCTGAGCGCCGCCGGCAAAAACGTTACCGGCATGAAGCTCGTCTCCATTGCTCAGAATCCCACGGACATCAGCGATGTGGAGACCGCGCGCAAGATTATGCGCCTCTTCGAGCGTCTGGACGACTACGATGATACGATGAACGTCTTCTCCAACTTTGAGATAGCAGACGACATTCTCGAGCAGC
This sequence comes from Akkermansia sp., assembly GCA_017415555.1. Lineage (GTDB taxonomy): Bacteria > Verrucomicrobiota > Verrucomicrobiia > Verrucomicrobiales > Akkermansiaceae > Akkermansia. Next base: position 1,837 of record JAFQGF010000042.1, on the reverse strand, counting down.
TGTAAGACAACAGCCCCCGGACAGGATTCCATCCCCGGCGGGCGGCCCCGAAAACCGCCCGCCACCAATATACACCCCCAGGTCAAACTCACCCGAGCGACCGGATTTGATTAACAGAGCGCCATGGATGATACCAAACGCCCCGCAAGGAACCGATTTTCCCGCCCCGGCCAGACGGATCATGAACGTCGTGCCGGTGGCATGAGAGCGCGCCGCGAGCACCAATACGGCGACCGCCAACAACGCAACGGCAATTCCCTGCGCCCGCAACAGCAGCGCCGTCCCCGCCCGGTACGGGAGAAGCTCGAGCCCATTCCCAAGACCGGGAGAGCCTATGTACCGGTGGGCGAGCCGACTGAGCTGACGGGGTTGCTGGAAATTACTCCCAAGGGATTTGGATTCATCCGCGTGCCGGAGAATAATTGGGTACCCTCGAACCAGGCTGTCTATGTGCCGGCCGACCTCATTGCCCAGCACCATCTGCGCCCCTATGTGCAGGTGACCGGCATGGCTCAGCGCTATGAACGCGGGCACCAACTCACGACTGTAACCGCCGTGAACGGCTTGCCGCCCGAGGAGGCCGCCAACGCGCCCCACTTTGAGGACCTGAAAGCAGTCAACCCCAACCACCGCCTCAGCTTCGAAACCGAAGCCAAGCGATTCACCACACGCACGCTGGACCTGGTGGCACCGGTAGCCCGGGGGCAGCGAGGGCTCATAGTAGCGCCACCCCGCACCGGCAAGACCACCCTGCTGATGCACATTGCAGAAGGCGCCCTCAGGAATTATGGCGAGGACCTGCACCTGATGGTGCTGCTGGTGGACGAACGCCCGGAAGAAGTCACCGAGTTCCGCCGGGCTCTGCCGCAGGCAGAAATTTTTGCCTCCAGCAACGACAGTGGCATCAAAGAACACTGCCGCATGGCGGAAATGTGCATCGAGCGAGCCAAGCGCCTGGTGGAAAACGGGCGGCATGTGCTCATCCTCATGGATTCCATCACCCGCTTAGCCCGCGCCTACAACAACGCCGAACGCGGCAGCGGCCGCACTATGAGCGGTGGTATCGACGCCAAGGCTCTGGAAACCCCGCGCCGACTTTTTGCGGCAGCCCGCAACACACGCACAGCCGGCTCCCTCACCATACTGGCCACAGCCCTCATCGAGACCAACAGCCGTATGGATGAGCTCATCTTCCAGGAGTTTAAGGGCACGGGCAACATGGAGCTGGTACTCAGCCGCCGCATTGCGCAGATGTACGTCTACCCCGCTGTGGACATTGCCAAGAGCGGCACCCGCCGAGAGGAGCTCATCCTGCCGGAGTGGATGCTGACCAAGATACAGCTCATCCGCCGAGCGCTGGCCAATCACCGCCCGGAGGAGGCCATGGAGCGCCTGCTCTTTTTCATGCGCAAGTTCCCCAACAACGCACAGATGCTCATGGGCATCAAATCCCGAGGGTAACACCTCTCCTCCCCCAACTACCCTTCCGGCATGGAGAGCCTTTTGCGAATCGTCCTGGAGTTCATCGGCAGCCTGCTGGAGGAGCTCGTCAAGGGGGTTTTGTACTTCGATGCACCGTCAACCCTTCGCCCCACAGAACAAGCAGCTCTGCAAAAACGCACTGCTCCCTATTTTACGGCATCCGTGTGTGTATACAGTCTGTTTGTACTCGTGCTCGTCGGGCTGATATTGTGGAGCATCATCGCGCCCCGGCTTCCGCTGCCTGCATTGCAATACTGCACGCTGGGCCTGCTCTGCTTCACCCTGGGCACCCCACTGATAGCCCGGCTCCTCTGCTGCCTGCGCCCCGCGAGGTGGTGCTATGCGGATTTCCATG
>JAFQGF010000041.1 GCA_017415555.1 Akkermansia sp. | reverse complement strand
ATCATGCTCACAACTTGCTCATATCTGCATGGATAACGCATGGCTGCGAGCAGAGGGATATATCTCGTTTTATCAACTCCTCAAACGCTGATTGGAAACCGCCGTATGCCATAAATGGCACGTACGGTGGTGTGTGAGGGGGCGAAAGCCCCCTACACGATTGCAGGATTTCTGTGAGTTGCGATGAATTGTGCAACATTGTGTTTTACTGATTCAGGGGGAGATAATTGCCCAAAAATGCCCGTTTTTTTAGGTCTGAATTTAGAGTTGAAGCCATCTGCTGAGGGGTGGTGGTGAGGCCTTTTGTTCAGAATTTTCCCAGATGGCATTTTTCAGAGTGGTCGAGTTGTAGAAGTTCTGTTCCTTCAGGCTGTAATAGGCGTTCTTCAGCTCGGGATAGTTGAATCCATGAGCGTTGACTCGGTAGACTATTTCCGTTCGATTGAACCAGTTGCGGAGCGACTCTGTGCTGCCTTTTATCTTGTTTATCATGGCTGCTAGTTGGGGGGCAGCGGCATCGGCTGTGGCGGTGTCTTTCACTCCTTGCATGGTCTGGGTCAGTTTGCTCATGGTGGAGACAAGGGCGGCTAAATCTGCCTCAATGTCCGCCTCGCAGCGGTAGGGTGTAAGCGCGCTGACGTCGAACCACTGTTCCAGGCGATAGCGGGCCGGAGCCGGGGTGGCGACTGTGCTGTCGTGGGCAGCGCACCAGTAGGCTTTGCCATCTGCGAAAAGCTTGCGGATGTAAGTTTTTCGGGTACGCGCGTTGTCCGGATATCGGAGTGGGGCGTCACTTGCTATTTCCGACAGAAACCCGATGGCTGACATTGCAACCGGGTACTTTTGGTCCTCTGCCGGTAGCACCCACGCAGTTTCGCGGGTGTATCCGGGGCCTCCGCTGCTGTCTCGGATATCGTTGCTGCGGTGGGCATTCCGGATGGCGAGAGATTTTTCTGCTGCCTGTTGCAGCAGTTCGGCGGGATAGGGCTGCAGCGGAGCAGCATGGAGGGGTTCTCCCGTCAGGAGCTTCGCCAGCGTGGCGGAACCATAGAATCCCTCCCACAGCAGGCGTTCTGTTTCCGCCTTCCGCTCCCGGGCTGTTTTATCCTCCCGGCGGAGTCCCTCGCGGTTGGCTTTCTCTACTTCCCAGGTTCTCTTCAGGGGTTCCATGAGGGGGGCCAGCTCCCGGAGGCGTGCGCAAGCTGCATCTGCCGTAGCTTTATCGCGCACGGAGCGCAGCTGTGCCAGTTCTTCTGCCTCCAGTGCTATTAATTGCTGCACTGTTGGGGGTATCTGAGGCGGCGTAGCTTCTGTGGCCATGCCGGGGCATAGCGGTGCGGCTGCCAGAGCCAGGGCAAGATGGATGTGGGTTTTCATGGAGGTAGATGGGGAGTTTAATGTTTAAAGTTTGATGTTGATGCAGCTTTTTCGTGTGCGGGTGTAGTGGGAGGTATGGCCGGATTCTGTTGAAATGAAGGTGCTGGAATAGGTTTCTGTTGTGGTGCAGGTCCGGCCGGGGCGGTGTTTGGTGGTTGGGGTGGCTTTGCCGGAGATTTTTCGCCAGCCCCGGCGGATGAGGCGCCAGGGCAGGGTGACGCACCAGCGGAAGGCGGTAGCGACGGCACCCCAGAACGGAACCCAGAACGAGTAGCATAACCAGTTGAAGCCTATGGCCATGCCTATGATGAAGAAGGCGGCAACGAGGGTGGCCAGTATGCACGCCCAGAACTCGCTGTTGCCGAACAGCGGGTCGTTCTGAAAATTCTGAATAACGGCGCGGATGTTGTCGAGCATGAGTTTAGGCTGCAGAGTTGCGATGTGGCTTACAGGCTCCGCAGGGCGCGGCGAATGGCGGCCACTGTGGCATCGATGTCTGCCTCTGTGTGTGCGGTGGAGATGAAGCCTGTCTCGAAGGGGGAGGGGGCCATGTAGACGCCTTGCTCCAGCATGGAAAGGAAGAAGCGGCGCCAGGTGTCGAAATCTGCCGTGGTGGCATCATCCAGGTTGCGAACGTCCTGCGTGGTGAAGAAGAGGCAGAACATAGAGCCGCTGCGCTTGAAGCAGTAGGGGGTGCCGCAGTCTGCCAGGGCAGCGCGCACGCCCTCCTCCAGCCGGGCGCCGAGGATTTCCAGGCGGGTGTAGGCATCGGTGGCCTGCAGCTCTCGCAGCTGGGCCAGGCCGGCGGCCATGGCAACGGGGTTGCCGCTGAGGGTGCCTGCCTGGTACACGGGGCCGAGGGGGCTCACGCAGTCCATGATGTCGGCGCGGCCGCCGAAGGCACCTACAGGAAGTCCGCCGCCGATGATTTTGCCCAGGGTGGTGAGGTCCGGGGTGATGTTGTGCTTGCCCTGCACGCCGGCGGGGGAGATGCGGAAGCCGGTCATCACCTCGTCGAAGATGAGCAGGGCACCCTCCCGGGCAGTGATGTCGCGCAGGAATTCCAGGTATCCCGGCTCCGGCAGGTAGAAGCCGGCGTTGCCCGGGTAGGGCTCCACGATGATGGCCGCAATCTGCCCGGGGTATTGTGCAAAGGCTCGGCGCACGGCCTCGGGGTTGTTGTAGGGCAGGGCGAGGGTGAGGGCTGCAAACTCTGCTGGCACGCCTGCGCTGTCCGGTTCGCCGTGGGTCAGTGCGCCGCTGCCCGCTGCCACCAGCAGGCTGTCCACATGCCCATGGTAGCAGCCGGTGAACTTGATGATGTACTTGCGGCCGGTGTAGCCGCGGGCCAGGCGCACGGCGCTCATGGTGGCTTCTGTGCCGCTGTTGGTCATGCGAACCTTCTGAATGGAAGGAATCTGCTTGCAGATTGTTTCCGCCATGTCCACCTCGATGCGGGTGGGGATGCCGTAGCCCAGCCCGGCGGGCACGGCTGCCTGCACGGCGGAGATGACGCACTGCGGGGCATGGCCCAGGATGGCCGGTCCCCAGGTGCCTACGTAGTCGATGTACTGGCGGTCGTCTTCATCCCACAGGTGGGCACCTGCGGCGCGGGTCACAAAAAATGGGGCTCTTCCCAGGCGTCGGAATGCTCGCACGGGGGAATTCACGCCGCCGGGAATCACCCGGCACGCACGCTCAAAGAGTTCGTCAGATATCGGCATGGGGTTAGTATACCCTCATGAGCTGCTGCGTGCAAGTCCGGGGGCTGCCTTTTTTTGTTTTTCTTCAATTTTTTTATTGCATTTCTCGCAAGGCGGGTATACTATGAGTATTGCAGAAAGGTGTATTGTTTGCACCGGTGCTGCAAGAAACAACCAAACAACCATAGAAGGAGGTACGAACCATGCAGACATCAAATGTTGATACTAACGTTGTCGTGACCGGCCGTCATGTAGATGTGACGGATGCTATTCGTGATTTCGCCACGAAGAAGATTCAGTCCATCCATATTGATTATCCCCGAATTGTGGAGGCGCGAGTAGTAGTAGATGTGCAGAAAGACCGCCAGATGGCAGAAATTGTTCTCTTCTGCGCAGACCATATCACCATTCAGGCCTCCACTGTGGGTCCGGATCTTTATGCCGCTATCGATGAGACGGTGACTAAGATCATGCGCCGCATGCGAAAGCACAAGACCCGCCTCATGAAGCACTTCCGCCCGCACCGTTCCAAGAGCATCCGCACGCTGGAGGAGAAGGTGTACGAGGAGGATATTCTGGACTACGAGGATTTTGACGCTCCGGAAGATCCCAAGCCGGTGCGTATTTCCCGCGAGGGCTACGACCTCAAGACCATGTACAAGGAGGATGCCATCATGGAGCTGGAGATTTCCGGCAAGCCCTTTGTACTCTATCGCAATGCCCGCCGCAATGTGCTGCAGATTGTGTACCGCCTGCGCCCGGGTGAGTACTCCATTATTGAGCTTGGTAGCGAGCTGAAGGCGTAAGGACGCCGTTGGTCGATTTTTTCGGCAGCAGGCCCGGCCATGTAAGTGGCCGGGTCGCAATTTTTTCTGAGGTGAGGTATATTTGTTCTGAGCTCCGGGGGAGGGAGTGAGCCCGGGCGGGCGAACACCAATGGCCGGGCAGAAGGTGCACTGACGCGATATTCCAGGGCGTGGCGGTATTTCTTGCTTTGCAAGGGCTCGGAAATGTGCTAAAGTACAGGCGCATGAGTGAAGTTAAGATAGAATGCAGGCCAACGGGAGATACCTTCGTGAGATTTGGTGTCGTGATGGCTGCGTTATTTGGCTTTGCCGTGTATTTTTTTTACGATGGTCATACCGGTTACCGGCAGAAGAACGAGGTTATCTGTTCCTTTAAGGCATTTGCGGAGCTGGGGCAGCGTGCGACGCGCAGTGATGCCGAGCTCTGGGCTGCCGAACTGGCCGGCAAGCCCCTGTTGCAGGTGGAGACTCGGGAGGGTGAGCCGGTAGCCGTGGAAGGTGACAAGTGCTACCCCTTGCCTGTGGATTGCGCGGCTGCCCGCAGCTGCCCGCCGGAGGTGCTGGACCATGCTGCCATGAGCCGCAGCTGGAGCGATTGCTGGGCCGCGTACAGCAAGCGCATGCGTTTCCCCATAAAGCCCGGTGAGCATGCCTATGATATGGCAGCCATACGCGAGCAGTGGATTGCCGGTGGTGTCTTTATGCTGTTGGGGGTGGTGTTGCAGTATTTTACACTTCGTACTGCAGGGCGTGTGCTGGCGTTGCAGGGGGACATGGTGACCGCCGCCGGACAACAGTTTTCCGTGGCCGACATCCGGAGCATCGACCTGCGCCAGTGGGGACCCGGGTTTAAGGGGGTGGCCTACTTCCTCGTGAAGGGGCGCAGGGTGTGTGTGGATGGCATGACCTACGGCGGATTTAACAAGGCTAAGGGCGAGCCGGCCGAGGCATTTATGCAGGCGGTTCTGGCACAATATAAGGGAGAAATCATTGAGTACGAAATTCCTGAGAAAAACGGCCAGGCTGGCTGAGGCTGTGCGCAGGCGGCTGCGCACCTGTCCTGCGCGAGCCGGGCAGCTGTCGGCCCGTGCGCTGAGGAAAGCGGCCGGAGCGTTCAGCTCCCGCCGATTCGTGGTGTGGTGCCTTTCTCTGGTGATTGTGGCGGAGCTGAGTGTGCTGGGTATCGGCGTGGTGCGAAAGCTGGAGCTGGCCGCCGAGCGTACAGAGCAGGCTTCCCGTGTGTACATGGCTGCTGTGGAAGCGCAGGCTCTGGGGGAACAGCTGCGTGCCCGGGATGACGGAGCGGCCGACATAGGGGCTACGGCTGCCGCTGCAACGGAGCAGCCGGAAAGCACTGCGGGGGATGGTGCGCCGCCCCTGCGACCGCGGGATGTTGAAACCATTGTCTTTGACGCTACGGGCGAGCTGCCGGATTTGGCACCCGCTACAGATTCCGCTGCGGCAACTCCCGTCGCGCCGGCGGTGTCGGAGCCGCTGGACGCGCAGGGCAACAAGCTGAGCGAGGAGGATACCGAGGAGCTGGACTCCCTCATCCGCAAGGCTGTGGAGGCAATGGTGGCCGGGGATATGCGTCTGAGCGTCCTGTGTCTGGAGCAGGCCAATGCCATTTCCCCGGAGTATCCGGCCATGCTGTACTACTACGGTATGGCATACGACAAACTGCTCAACCCGGAGAAGGCTCGCGACTATTACACCCGCGTTTTCCGTCAGCGTGACCGCGCCGGTAAATATTTTGAGCGAGCCTCCCGCCGCCTGACCTATGGCATGGAGCAACCCTCTGCCATGCGGGGTAAGCTTTCCTTCGGGCCGCCATTACTCAGCCACACGTACGATGATTATGGCGGCGACAGCGTTACTCTTCGGCTGCCCATTCTGCTGGCGCCCGGGGAAGAGGTGCGGGTGGAGGATATACTGATTCGCCTGCGTTTCTTTGTCCTGGTGAACAACCGCAAGATAGAGTTCTCCTCGGTGAAGCCGCAGATGCAGTGGGAGAATGCAACCCAGAGCTTTGAAAACTGCGAGGAAAATCTCATTGTCACTTACAAACTGCCTCTGCTTACGGATGAGGAGCAGGGGGCCTACGGCTCCCGCCGCTACTATGGCTACACAGCCAAGCTGTATTACCGTGGTGAGCCGCTGGACTGCATGAGCTCGCCGTCGGCACTGGTGCTGCATGAGCAGATGCTGGATGCCCGCGCCGCACAGGCACAGCTGCACTCGGCTGTTTCCTCCGGCCTGCTGCCGGATGATGGACTTGCGCCGGATGACGGACTCGTGCCGGAGTTTTCGGACGATGAGCTTCCGCTGCCCACCGAAGAGGATGTGCCGGGGGTAGAAGCGGCACCGGCCGGGGAGGATGAGGATACGCCCTTCTCCCGCTATATCGAACAAATAGATCCCTCAGAATAATTTTACCGTACGTCACAAGCATGTCACAACCCGATTTCGAGAACCTGCCGACACGACTGGGTGTTTACACCCTGACTGAGTTGCTGGGCAGGCACAGCATCACGGAACTCTACCTGGCCACCCAGAGCCATGTGGAGCGCGGTGTGGTGGTGCAGGTGCTGCGGCCCGGCTGCGACAAGCCTACGGTGGATTTTTTCCTGCAGATGGTGCGTGCCAAGAGCGCTGCCGAGCTTCCGCATGTGAGCCATGTGCTGGAATCCATGATGTCCGGCAACATTTGGTTCCTTACCCACGAGCAGCCCGAGGGTACCAGCTTGGAGCAGATGGCGCGTGCCGGTAAGCGCCTGAGCACCGCCCAGGCATGTAAGGTGATTGTCGCAGCGTCGGAGCTGTATGCTGCCGCGCAGGATAAAAATGTATGCATGGGTTTTTTGCGGGGCGATTCCATTTTTGTGCACGGGGATGAGGTGCGTTTCCTGTCGCCCGCATTGCCCGGGGAGAGTACGCCGGAGCAACTGCCGGAGCAGATGAAAGCACTGGCCGATGCCCTGGAACCCGTGTTGCCGCAGAATGAGGCCGGGCAGACCCGCGTGGCCACATTGGTAAACTGGATTCGGGAGGGCTACGAAGGCGCTTACCTGGACTGGGTTTCCACAGGAGCGACGGCAAGCGGTATTCTGGAGCAGACCTCACCGATTCTGTCGCGCGACGAGGTGTCGGGCTTCTCCTCGCGCACGGTGGCCCTCCGCGTGGAGCATAAGCGTGCCCGTCGCAAGCTGTGCCGCACCATACGGCGTTACGTAGTGGCGGCGCTTGCTGTGCTGGCTGCGGGTGGGCTGGGGATTTGCCTGGCACCCGGGAGCGCGGAATCCCTGCCGATGGTGGAGGGGGGCTATGTATACTGTGCTGCCGGGAAGAATGCTGTACGTGTGGCCGCGAGTCCCGTCAGCATCCGGGAGTATGGGATTTTCCTGCGCGATTATTCGGACCCCAACCTGGGGGTAACCCGCCGCAACAACATCAACAAAGGCATACCGGCAGAATATGCTGCCCATACCCCAGCCGGGTGGCAGGAGCAGCTCATGGCCGTAGATAATGGCAGCCTCTGGCAGGGCGAAAAAATTACGGCGGATTCACCCGTGCGGGGCGTGTCGTATTGGGATGCCCTGGCGTATGCAAACTATGCAGGTGCTCAACTGCCGGATGCTCCCCTGCTGGAGGCAGTGCGGGCTATGGTGGAGCCGAATGGGCTGGTGGAGGAATGGACCACCACCACCACCGAGGCCGATTGTGTGTACGCGGCCGGGCGTGTTGTGCTTTATACGGGAAGCACTCACCCCGTGTGCGAAACTACCGATTCCGCCCGCAGCCTGCGCCGCGGCTTCCGCGTTGTCTTTCCTGTACAACAAACAACTGACTAACCCCAAAACATATCCGCTAAGATGAAAAACATTATTTCCATGATACTTGCAGTGTGCTGCCTGCTCCTTTCCGCCCAAGCCCTGGCCCAGGTGGAGGTGCGTATCCAGCCGGACCGTAAGGAATTCCTGCTGGGTGAGAATGTCGCCTTCAATGTGCGCATCGACAACTATACGGATCGCAGCATCTCCTTCGTGAACATTCCGGGGCACAGCTGGTTGCACTTTACGCTTACCCGCAGCGGGGAAAGCCAGCCCATCACGCCTGCCCTCATTCCCAATTTCCCCAAGCTCACGGTGCCTGCCGGTTCCACCCGTGTGGTGAAAGCCTGTCTGCGCCCGTACTACACGCTTAACCGCGATGGCGTGTACAAAGTTGTGGCCACTGTGCGCATGCCGGACATGCGCACAAATTACAGCTCCAACCGCGCCTCGTTCACCCTGGCACACGGCGGCACGGTACGCACCTTCACCGTGGAGTCCCGTGGGGTTCGCCTCAATATGAGCCTGCGCCTGCTGAGAGTGGGTGGCAAGGATTGCCTGTTCGGGCAGGTTATCAATGCCGACAGCCAGTCCGTACTGGGTGCCTGTTTCATGGGGCAGTATCTCAACTTCATGAAGCCGCGCATCGTGCTGGACAGCGCTCAGAACATGCATGTGCTCTGCCAGTCCACTCCGGAGTACTTCACCTATTCCAAAATGAATAATCTGGGGCAGCGTGTGGATTATAAAGTGATGAAGCGTACCGGCGGCCCCGTGGATCTGGTGAGTGCCAATGGCGGCATCCGTGCCGTGGGGCTGGTGCCCTATGTGCGCCCCCAGGAAAGCGGTTCTGCGCCCATTTTCACTACGGCTGATCGTCCCGGAGGTAACAAGTAATGCCCACCTTACCATAACACATTTATGTCTTCCCCCACCATAGCCATCGTTGGCCGGCCCAATGTGGGCAAGTCTGCCATTTTCAACCGCATGGTTGCACGCCGTATAGCCATTGTGCATGACCAACCCGGCGTTACTCGCGACCGCCTGAGCGCCCCCTGCCGTATCACCGATTATGAGGCTCTGGTGGTCGATACCGGCGGTATCGGCTCCACGCTGGATGACGGCTTTGCCTCCCGAGTGCAGGAAGAGGCGGATATCGCCCTCAATGCCGCGGACCTCATCATGTTCGTCTGCGATTGCCGGGACCACCTCACCCCCATCGACAAGACGATTGCTGCCCGCCTGCACAAGGCAGAGGTGCCGGTGCTGCTGGTGCTCAACAAAGCCGATACAGAGAAGCAGGAACTCAACCTCGGCGAGTTTGCCGGTCTGGGCTTTGCGGATTACGTCTTTACCTCCGCTGCACATGGTCGCGGCTTTGCTCAGCTGGCGGATAAGCTCAACCGCCACCTCAAGACCCTGGGAGCCACTCCCGCCAAGGCCGAGGCCGAGCCCGATGCCACCCCGGAGGAAGAGCCCGACCGCGAGGAAGTGGGCAAGGACAGCCCCATTCGCGTGGCTATTGTGGGCCGCCCCAATGCCGGTAAATCCTCCCTGGTGAATGCCATCCTCAACGACCGCCGCACCATCGTCTCGGATGTGGCAGGCACCACGCGAGACGCCATCGACATCCCCTACACCCGCGAGGAACAGCCCTACGTCCTTATCGACACCGCCGGCATGCGCCAGCGCTCCAAGCGCGACACCTCCGTGGAGGTATTTTCGGCCATGCGCAGCGAGAAGGCCATTCGTCGCTCAGACATCTGCCTGTTGGTCATCGATATGTCGGCAGGCGTCACCCAGCAGGACCGCCGCATCGGCTCCATCATTGCAAAGGAGAGTAAGCCCTGCATCATTGTGGTGAACAAGTTCGACCTCTATTGCGCGGAGGCTCCCCTCTCTGCCCGCAAGGATGCCGTGAAGGAGCATATTAAGGAGAACCTCTTCTTCCTGGATTATGCTCCCATCGCCATTGTTTCTGCCAAGCTTGGCGAGGGCATGCCCGGCATCTTCAAATCCATTGCACGCGTGCGCCAGGAGGCGCTCGATATGCCTGGCACCGGCGAGCTCAACCGCCTGCTGCAGCGCGCCATGGAGATGAACCCGCCCGGCCAGCACCGCGTGCTTAAGAAGCGCCTCAAGCTCTTCTATGCCACCACAGCCGTCAACGAGAAGTACACCACCATTCCCGTGCCCACATACGTGCTGTTTGTGAACGATAAACGTCTGCTGACCGATAGCTACGCCCAGTATCTGCGCAACACCATTCGCTCCCGCATCCGGGCGGCAGGCGTGCCCATCGTGCTCTCGCCGCGTTCCCGCGTGCGCATCGACTGATTTCGCCGATGCTGCGCTTCGTTCTCATGCTGATATTGTCGGCTTCTGTTGCCCGGGCGTACGATTTTGTGCGCTATGGGAGCGCCGCCGAGGGGGCGCTTGCTGCAGCGGCGGCGAGTTATCGGGTCTCCCCGCAGCAGCCCCGGGAGGCATCCGGTCCGGTGCCGTGCGATGAGCCGGAGCAGCTGCTGTACCGCCACCTCGCCCTGGGCTTTGCCCTGCCGGAAGATTGGTTCGTGAACGAACCCGGGACCGTCATTGTTTTTCTGTCCGAGCCGGGCTGCGGCTCGCTTATGCGGCAGTTTACCGTTTACACCCTGCGGCAGGATGGTTGCCTGCATCTGGCCGGTGTGTACCGGGTCATTTCTCGTGCCTATACCTGGCAAGTGGCAAGAACGCGTTTTCTGGATGGCGACAGGGGGATGGTGCTGGTATTTACCCATGCAGATGGCTCTTGTCGCGAGTGCATTTTCGACTTTTCTCTGCCCGCCGCAGTGTACAGAATAGCTCCTCCACATGCCCCCATCACCCCCGCCGAAGAAAGAGGCGTTTGTACCCGGCCATCCCGGAGCCGGGGGGCTCCCTGTATTGCAGTTTACTCGCAATAAAATATGCAAGGTCCTATGGCGAAAACACTCCGAACGCATTGACTATATGGCTCGCCATGCTGTATGCTGCGATGCCCCGATAGCGAGCCTAATGCAAGAGCCCGGAGCGAAAGAACTCAGGCAGGTGGTGGAGCGGCAAAGCCGCGGAACCCCTGCAATGCAGGAAAAGCCAAGAAAGTCGCCCAGGGAACCTGCGGCGACAGTCTGTCACCCCGTTTCACGGGGCTCAAAACTATTCTTATCCCCTAGCAGGGGCGGCGCTCACTATTGTTCGCTTGCCCCTGCCTGAGTTCTTTCGCCCCCGAGGGGGGCTTTGGATTTTTGCCCTCTGTTGGGGTGGACGATAAATTGAAAATAGGCGAAGTATTGCGAGCCATCAGGCGAGCCTGATTCGAGAGCCCGGAGCGAAAGAACTTAGGCAGGTGGTGGAGCGGCAAAGCCGCGGAACCCCTGCAATGCAGGAAAAGCCAAGAAAGAGCCCAGGGAACCTGCGGCGACAGTCTGTCACCCCGTTTCACGGGGCTCAAAAATATGTTTATCCCCGGCAGGGGCGTCCGGCTTCGGCAAGCCTACGCCGAGACGGGTCACTCGCGTTGCTCGCTTACCCCTGCCTATCATCTTTCGCCCCTCGGGGGCTCCTGATTTCGCCACGCCTGCGGCTCGCTGTGTAATTATTCCAACGCGTACTGTTTTCTCTCTTCTACTCCCTGCCCGGTGGTTCCTTTGTTTGGCGTATGAGCTCCACCTCATCGGCTATTGCCGCCGCTCCGCACAGCTTCTCCATGTGCTCTACCAACTCCTTTATATCATCGGCCCCCAATGTCAGGTAATGCTTTGTTTCCGTGTTTGAGGGCGAGTGCCCCACCAGATAATTGATGCGGGCCTCCTGAAATCCGGCCTGCGTCAGCCGGGTAATGACCGTGCCGCGGAAAGAATGAATGGTGTAAGTATGGGTCTTGTGTACACCCTGTTTTTCGTATTCTGTCAGCTGCCATTTTTCCCGAAGTTTAGCGAAGTGTTGCGTCAGGTTTGCGTACGACGTGCCGGCATGGCCTCCCCAGAGCGGGAACAAATATCCCTTACGCTTTTCCTCTGCGGTATCCTGCAGCTTCTGCAACGCTCTGAGTATCAGCTTCATTAATTCCGTAATCCTCAGTTCCGTGCGGATTCCCTGGTTGCGGGTTTTACTGTGTTTCAGCCGTATGAGCTCCTGCCCCAGGTCTACCTGCTGCCAGCACAGCCCCAGTATATCATTTACCCGCCAGCCTGTCACAATGATGAAGTAATAACACGCAAAACGCTGCAGCACTTTCCACTTGTTCAGGTAGCGCGTATCGGCCGCGGCTGCCAGAAACATTCGCAGTTGCTCTTGCGTGTACGGCCTGCGCCTGTGCCCCGCCACCTTCGCTATGACTTTATGCAAACGCAGCGTTGCAAAAGGATTACTCGGCTTGTAGGCACTCTCCTCCTGCTTCAGCATGGCTTCATTGAACACATACCGCAGGCGCGCAATGTAATGCTGTATCGTGCCGTACGCCAGCCCACGCGTTTGCAGATACTTGTAAAACTGCGACGCTACCGTCGATTTGATTCGGTGCAGCGCGATGCCCTCATGTGTTTCGTGCAGCCATTCCACAAATGTATTCACTTCCTGTCTCGCCGCCTTTCGTGCCACCTCCGCCGTCGATATACATAACTCCTCATCCTTCAGATTCTTCAGATACCCCTCAGCCGCGATGGCTTCCTGCTTCCCGTATATCCGTATGAGTTCCGCTCTGTCCATACTGGCTGTCTCCGCTTTCCGGGCATCCTTCAGCATGCTGCGTATCACCTCTCTCTTCTCACATGCTGTGGGTGCCCTCTCCCCTTGCCATTTGCTCGACTTTCTGCCATAGGGATATCGCTCGCCCAGCACCTCCTTGGCATAGTCTTTCCAGAGCGCTGTAAATGTCCGCGTTTTTTTACTGTAAGTTACCCGTGCCATCCTTTCATTCTAATGCCCTTAGCTGCTCCGTCAATGCCCGATTTTGCAATTTAGCAAAAAATAACACAATTTGCCCAACTAAATCCGGACGTTTATACTTTTCCTGAATGGACGCAATGCATCCATTCTTAAAGTATAACGCATTTCTTGCATAAATGTATAAAAAGCTGAAAAAGATTTTCGGTCTCTTTGCAATGGCTGCCGTAGCAGCCACAGGTCTCACTTGCTGCGGCGGTGGCGGCGGCGATGATGGTGAACTTTCTGTGAGATTCCTCTGCAATAAAGTTTTGATGATTCAGGCACCTGGTCCTCTCTATGACCCTGATGAGGAAGAAGAAGGTGAAGCTGATGATGATGATGATGAGAAGGATAATATTATCACTGGCGAAGGCAATGCGTTTGCAGGCTCCATGTTCGTTGAGGTGATGGATATGGAGAGTAGTGCGAAAGCACCCGCTCGCATATCATTCGGTCGTGTGAATAATGGCCGTTATGCAGGATATGTCGAGATTGTGGGAGGAACTCCTGAAGCCCCGCAAATCACAGTCTATGCTCAACCTGGTAGCGACTTGGGTAAAGATGAAGAGGTTTGGGCTTGGTTCTCCAGCTTCTTGGATGAAGATATAGAAGAGGGCGATACTATTGTGGGTATGCCTGCTCCTTACATCACTTTGGACAACTGGACGAGCCGCGAAAGCGGAACATGCACGGTTCGATTCACTATTGGTAAATTACAGGCATATTGCACTGGCGTATCCTTTGACCTTAAGGAAAGATAATCTTTCGTAAGATACTCATTTACAAACAAAAAAGCTCGCTTGCATGTAGCAGGCGAGCTTTTTTGGGGTTAAAAAAATTAATCAAATAGCGAATCTGACAGAGCTGGCAGAAATGACGACTGAGTCTGCAGTATAACCTTCATTACCATCCTCGTCCGTTACACTTACGCCGGATGCTGAAATAACACTACTTGCGTAACCAGTGTTGAAATCAAGGTAAATAGTGACGTTGCAAGCCCCCAAGCTCTCAATGGTTGCACGATCCAAAGTGCCTTGGCCACCACCTTGATTGTTTTGTTCTGCTGCAGCGGCAGCTACTCCCAAAGCAGTAATGAAATCCTTATCCTCAGCAGCAGTAGTACCAAAAGATAACTCGATTACAGAAATATTTTCCTCAGTCTCAGTATAAATGGCAGTGACATCAGTTGTTTTTCCTGTGTGCGGGCTGTTTCCGGAAATCATGACTTTGCGAGTTACGACCTCGGACTTCCCGATAGCGTGAAGCGGTGTGTCAGGAATTTCCTCCTGTGTTTCATCTTCCGGAGTATCAGGATTATCCTCTACAGCCGGTTTTCCTGTACCAGGAAGAGACAGGTTGGGAACACCAACTAAGTTGTCATTGGTTGCTTCTCCACTATAGCCTTCTACAAAAGTGAGATTGGGAATGCCGTAGAGGGTAATTCCCTTTCCCGAAGCAAACTGGCGAGCTGTGACGTAATCCTGATTATCCCCGCCGCCGCCACCACCGCAGCAAGTGAGACCGGTAGCTGCTACGGCAGCCATTGCAAAGAGACCGAAAATCTTTTTCAG
>JAFQGF010000040.1 GCA_017415555.1 Akkermansia sp. | reverse complement strand
GGCACCCTGTCACGGCGTAGGGCGTGAGCCCGGAGACGGAAAAGCGATGCTACATATTGAAGCCTGGGCATTATGCCACCCCTCCTTTCGTCGGGGTTCCAATATTTATACATCTCCTCCCCAGGGCTGAAGCCCTGGGCTACCATATGCCGCCTCGCCATACGGCGAGGCTCGCAAATTCCGCTCGCTTCGCTCGCCCGACAAATTTCAATTTATCACCCTGTTACACACCGATTTGGCATTCTGAAACGAAAGGTTGTTTCAATGGTATCTCCTTGTTAATATAACTCCTAGCCAGGCAGGAGTGTTAGGTATACAATGGGCAGCATGAAGGCTGCCCTGGGAGTTGGTGTTTGTATGGTTGCGCTGGTGTCTTGCGAGAACGGAGCGCAGGCGCTTGTCCATAATACTTTTGGTAAGAGCCCGTTGGTGCCGATTGCCGGTGATTATGTCATGTCGAGTCCGGGCGGCATATCTCGAGGGTATAAATTACAGGTGGAGGAAGCGGATTTACCCGCAGAGCATGAGGCGTTTGTCATGCAGGCCGGTTATCCGCAGACCTACAGTGTCTGGATGAATCCGGAGCTCATGCAGAAGGATGGTCAAAAGTTAGTACGCATCCTGCTGGGGCAGCAGCGCGGACTTTTCCTGGTGGATGGCGCCGTGGCCATGGATTTCCCCGTCTGTACGGGGCGGGGCAATAAGCGCACGCCTACCGGTACGTTCAGCATAAAGCAGAAGAATATAGACCACCACTCCAACCTGTACGATTGCCCTATGCCGTATTTTATGCGCCTGACGTGGAGCGGAATCGGTATGCATGTGGGGGATGTTTACCGGCAGCCAGCCTCCCATGGCTGCATACGCCTGCCACGTGTTGCCTGCGAGCCTCTGTACCACGCTTTGCCCTATGGCAGCCTGGTGGAAATCACGGACTGAAGCCTCAGTGCCACTGGCAGAGTTGTTCGGGGAAGAGGCAGGAGCTGCAGCTGTGCCGTACGCAGAAGTCGGCGTCAATTTGTAGCAGAGCCTGTTGCACGTGCATAAGTGGAAGCAGGGAGAGGACATCCTGACGCTCTCCGAACAGGTGGTGAGCTGTGAGTTGCACGCGTTGCGGGATATCCCGATTCCGCATGGCCAGGTAGGTCTGCCAGGCGTAGGGCGCTTCATCCTGAACATAAACGTGATTGACAAGAAAATCCTTTACCCTGTCCGGGCCAATGAGGGCCACGCTTTTTTTCAGCTCTGCGGAGGGAAGGGTGCAGTGCGTGCTCCAGTAGGGGTGTTGCAGTCCGGTGAGAAATTTGCTCAGTTCAGCGGCATGTTCAGCCGTCAATCGCGTTTGAATATGCCTCCAGTTTGTGGCAATGAGAGCCAAGGCTGCCACGCGGCGCTGTGGATGATTGGCGGGGCGAAGCGGGGCAAACCTCCAGGGCAGGGCGCGGCTTTCCTCCAAGGCAAATTGCTCTCTCTGCGGCCACCAGGCGTCCCACACATGGCGGTGATAGATGCGGGCGTCGGGGCTTGCCTGCTCCGGCAGCATGGGGTATAGAAAACCGGCTGTGCCGAAGAGGATGCCTTCTGCATGGCGTTTCAGCCGCTGAAGGGGAGCTCGCCTGGCGAGCATCTGCATGGGGAGTTTGTTGATTTTGTAGCCGAGTGTTTCAGCAAAAGCCTCAAACCATGCTTGGTCGGCCCCCAGCGCTTCCTGTTTGCAGCAGAAGGTACGCCGTTTATTCTGCGCTCTATAGGCAGCCGCAGCCTGCAGCAGCTTTTCTATGGCTGTTACCGGCATGTCGTTGAGCGGGGCGCGACACAGGCCGACACTTTCCCTCGGGATGGGGCGAGACACTCCCAAAGCTTGTTGGAGTTGGCTCGGCACAATCGGAAGAATGGGGATATCCCGATGCTGTGCATCGCGCGTGTACCATCCATCTGGCGGTCTGCGCAGGACAATGTGCAGCACCACGTTTGTGTAATCCGGATTCGCGCCATGCCCGTGGCGTTCCCAGTCCTGCGCCGTGGGGTCAATCTCGATGTCCCCGTGGTGGCGGATGCCGTCTATCTCGATTTCTGCCCGCAGAAAATCCGGCCCCACACTGCGGTTCCATTCGCCGAAGTCGAGAATGCGCACGCACCCGTGCCGCAGCGTTTCGCCACTGTTGCCCAGCAATCCGGCATGCCATAGCCCCTGTATTTCCATCTCTCCGGGCAGGGCTGTTTCATCATCCGCCTCCGCACAGCCACAGCTCATGCGAATCCGCGCCAGCAGGGCGTGGTATGCATCAGCATCTTTCTGGCGATCCGGCTGGAGCATCAGGCCTCGTCATTCATTTCCAGATGCCTCTGCAGGTCTTCCTCCAGTGTTTCACACACATACCCGAAGGTTTCATCATTTTTCTTGCTCATAGAGCGCAGGGTGTTGTGTGCTTCTAATACGTGGCGCGTGCGATCCAGCTCACTCATGTCTCGGTGTTCTTCTTCCACAGCGGCGTTCGTATCTTCTGCCAGAACGGCTCGCCGCTCATCGATGTCCTCTCGCCAGGCTACATCAATGGGATCCAGCTCGATAAGCATGTCCAGCCCCAGCCCTTCCATGGCATCGCGGGTGCGCTGGGTGGGGGAGGCCACCTGAATGCTGCCACCGGCAGCCATGCACTGGCGTGCCAGCCCGGCCAGGGTTCCCATAAAGGTGGAGTCGACACCGGGGCAGACCTCCAGATCTACAACTATGTTGCAGCCCCCGTTTTCCAGATATTTCTCTGCCACGGTTTTAAGAGCCGGACTGTTTACAAAACAGCCCCGGCTGGCACAGCGAATCCACAGGCAATCGCTGAACTCATGATATGTGAGAGTGGTGACGGACATAGTAGTAAGATTGCTTCAGTTAAAATGTGCGGCTAATTTTTCGTAGGCTCCGGCAGCTACAGCTTCCGGATTATCGGCCGGGCCCCGATGAGTGATGCGGATGGGCATGCCATTGGCCATGAAGTAGATGGCTCGGAACATCATGAAATCACCATTGCATGTGGCATAACCCGCTACCGGCACGGAGCAGTCCGCTTTCAGCGTGCTCAGGAAGGCGCGTTCCGCCCGTATGCAGAGCGAGGTTTCCATATCATTCACCGGGGCAACAAGTGCTCGTGTTTCTGTGTCGTTCCTGCGGGTTTCCAGCGCAATGGCACCCTGGCAGAGTGCCGGCATGAAGGAATCCTTACCCATGTCTACGATGCTCAGCTCCGTGCCATCCAGGGTGATGGAGTCACCTTTGTACCCCAGGCGGTTCAGCCCGGCCCGAGCCAGAATGATGCCGTCCATCTCCGGAGATTCAATCAGTTTGCGCAGGCGGGTGGTTACATTGCCGCGTATGTTGACAGCCTTTGCCGTGCCACTCCAGTAGGTATCAATCAGGCGGATGCGGCGCACACTGCTGGTGCCCAGTGTCAGGCTGTTCAGATCAGCTCCTTTTTTCAGAATCAGCGCATCCCATATTTCCTCGCGCGGCAGAACAGCCGCCAGCTCAAAATCCTCATCCATCTGGCCGGGCATGTCCTTGAGGCTGTGCACGGCGCAGTCAATTTCTCCGGCTGTCAGTGCTCGCTCTATCGCAGCAACAAACACACCTTTGTCCTGTGTGCCGGCAGCCTTGTTTACCTGGCACAGGGGAATATCGGTGCGGGCATCACCATCAGTGCGGATAACAACAATCTCCACCTCCAGTCCGGGAGTGTGCGCCTGCAGAGCCTTTGTTGCCAGTTCTGCCTGTTTAAGCGCCAGTTCGCTACCTCGTGTGCCTAATCTGATAGTCTTACTCATGAGCTTCATTCTAGCCTTTCAGTCCGCCTTCTGCAAGAAAAATCGGCGCCGGTCTCAAAGAAAAAACGGAATCGGATGCATTTGCTCGTTTCCGGCTCGGATATTTCGGGGGCTACAGTGCTTGTTATATTTCGCTATTGTTTCGGGGCTGTGAGGCGAGCCACAGCATACGCAGTATCCATGTAAGCCCGACAAGTCCGGCGCAGCATGCAACATTTGCGGCAAGAATGATAACATGGCCGAATATCGTGTTGATTCCGTCGTATCCCAGGCTGTAGACGGAGCAATAGTTGGCAATCAGCGTAATTAGCAGTGGCAGGATGAAACAGATATAGGGCGTTTCTGTGCTCCGGATGGGGCGGCGCTGAATCCACAGCCAGCCGATATTGCACACCAGCGATGGCAGCAGCATGTCCAGAAGATGGACGGCCGGCGCCATGAACACCGGCATGAAATATTCCCCCTGATACCACAGCAGGGTATACAGAAGCGGTGTTAACAAGGTATAGAAAATACAGGATTTCATTTTATCGATAACAGGCCGGCTTGCCCCACAGTGTTTTGCCGATAGAAGTGAGCCCCATGATGACACCGGCGCACAGCAGATTGGTGAAGACGGCAGAAGCCGCGCCGGACATGGCGTAGCGTGCATGGAAGCCATGAACATAAAAATCCACAAAAGCGCCAATGAATGCCACCGCGGCAGGTATCAGCAGACAGATGACTTTTGTCTCACGGCTGCCAAGCGGTTTACGCTGAATCCACAGCCAGCCCACGCTGCAGAATATACCCGGCATCATGTAGCATAGGGCGGCCAGCAAAAGGGAGCGAATCATCATAAATCTTTCGCTTTGCAGGTGTTGCGGGTAGGGAAATTCTGCTTCCTGAACCTTCGTGGGGTCTTTCTGTTCTGCCAGGTTAAGGTCATTCACACAGAGGCTCATGCTCCCATCCTCATTTACCTCCAGCCATGGGTAAATGTAGGCGGATACTTCCAGCACTACTTCTTTGCCTTCGGGGTAAATGGGGTCAATGCCATTGTTTTCATAACGCCCCGGCCTGCATTCTTCCAGCCGGAAGGTGGTGATAATTTTCCGGCGCAGTTCTTCGTTGGCCTGTAGCGCATAGATGGTGCGCGGGAACTCATATTCGTATTGAGCCCGCGCTCCTTCGATGCTCATTCCGGCCGGAGCCTCACCCAGCCAGGGCGCGGCTTCTTCATTCCAGTCCGTCCGGCTGAAGTAGCCCAGGCTGAACAACAGGGCATAGACAACAGGTACTAATATTGCGTAGAAATCAGTGGGTTTCATAATAAATTATTAGTTGAGTATATGGTATCCATATTTTTCTCTTAACCAGATTCCGCGATAGCCGTGTTCTCCGTCTGAGAGGTAGCACCACAGCGCACTGATGCCGCGGGCTGCTTTGCGCAGGTGCCAATCTTCTTCCGGGTTCAGCTGTACATAACGTGCTACCATGTAACCACCATAGCCCGGCATCAGGACTTTCATGCCGGGGCAATCCACTTTTGCTCTCAGCTCATCGGGCAGACGTTCCAGGGTGCGGTCGAGCACTCCTTCCCAGTTAGAAAGCGCTTGTCCGACATTCTCCTCAAGAAGCCTCGATAAATTGTCCTTGATAAAATCCTCATCCTCCGCGTCCATACCCAGCTTGTCCCGCAGGGTGGCGGCATATTCCTGTACATATACCCGGGCAAAAGTGCATTTTTCCTGTTCGCTCATGGCTCTTATCACTTCCGCCGCAGCATCGATTTTTGGGCCGTTTTCTTCCACACGCCTCGCCCACTCCCTTACCCTTTTATCCGGGCTATTCTTATCCAGCTCCAGCTGTTCTCTGTACTGCGCACTATAGACAGCATGCCGGAATCCATCCATGCTGTCGCCTGCTGCGTACCATTCTGCATTCGGCGTGCTCGTCATACTGCTGTGCGTACACCCGCTTATCAGCAGGCAAAGAACGATGTATGGCAGAAAATGCTTCATTTCACACGGGGAGCGGGGGTGGTTTTCTTAAACTCGCCGGTGCGCTTCACCTGCACCGTCTCTTCGGAAATGCGGGCACTGTACGGGGCCGTATCGCCGCTCAGTCCCGCCTGAAAGGAGAAACTGCCATCTGCAGCCCAGCTCCCTTTCTCGCAGAAAAGGGGTGTTCCGCGATGCTTAACTCTTTCCAGGCAGATTCCTCCATTCAACAGAGCCAGCGGTAATTTATCGACCGGGTAAAACAGAAAGCCCGCGTGCCGCCCGGGCTGCAGAGCCAGCCACATTCCATCCGGCGACCAAGGCTGCAGCACGATGTTGTCTATCCCGCGGTTGGCGTCTGTTTCCAGCGCATATTGTCTGCCATCCCGGTGGCGCAGTGTGATTTCCCTGACGCGTTGCAGAGCAGCTGCCTCCTTGTGGCGAATGCCGCTGTACACCACCGCCCATTCGCCATTCGGGGATGGTACACTCAGCTCTGCTGTTACCCAGCAGTTTTCATCGTATATCAACGGCTCTTCTGCCGCCGGACATATCGCCGCCGCTGTTGCCAGAAACACTGTCAGAAATAATGCCTTCACACTTATACTGGCGTATGCTGAACAAATTTTTTCGACAATTTTCTGTTTTTTCTGAAAAAATCTTTTCTCGAATCTCACCAAGGTTGCTGCTGCGTGATGCAGTGAATGGCACCGCCCTCAATCACGAGACGTCGGGCATCGAAGCCGATAACCTGCTTGCCGGGGAAGCACTCTCGCAGAATACCCAGTGCGCGGTCGTCCTCCTTCTCCTGCTTGAATATGGGTACAATCACCGCGCCATTGCAGATAAGGAAGTTGGCATAGCTTGCCGGCAGTTGCTCCAATCTCCAGTCTTTGGCCACCAGGGGTTGTGGCATGGGCAGGGGGATAATTTCCACGCGGTGGCCGGAGGGGGTACGCAAATCCTGCAGGCGTTCATTGTTCTCTGCCAGGGCTCGATAATGCGGGGAATGTGGGTCGGGCTCCACAATGGACACCGCCGCCTCAGCATTTACAAAGCGCACCATATCGTCTATGTGACCATCCGTGTCATCGCCCTCGATTCCACTGCCCAACCAGAATACCTGTTTGGTACCCAGCATGCGGTGCAGCTCAGCTTCCACCTCCGCCTTGCTCACGCCGGGGTTGCGGTTCGGGTTCAGCAGCACGGCTTCCGTGGTGAGCAGCAGCCCCTCTCCATTCCCCTCAATGGCACCTCCTTCCAGTATCAGCTCGCTGCACAGGCGTGGCAGCTCCAGGCTCTCTGCAATGCGAGCCGGTACTTCATTGTCCAGATTCCATGGGGCAAACTTGCCACCCCAGGCATTGAATTTCCAGTCGGCCAGCTGGCGCGTGCCATCCTGCCGTTGCACAAAGATGGGGCCGTGGTCTCGGCACCACACATCATTGGTGGGGTGATTGTAAAGTGCGTAATTCTGCACATTCCGCTGCTGGAGCAGCTCGCGGATGCTCCGGTACAGGGGCTCTGCTGCATTGATGCGCACCTGAGCATGCGGTGCAATAGCTGCGGCCAGGTTGGCATAGTGACCAGTCAGCTCGGCCAGCCCGCCTTGCCACAGGTCTTCGCGGTGCGGCCAGGAGAGCCATACTGCCTCCTGCTTCTCCCATTCGGCGGGCCAGCGCAGCTGCTCGCCCTGCATTGCTTGCGGTGTGCTCATGATGTGTAAGCCTGTTATTCTACTGTCAATGGAGAACGGTCGCCAATGTACGGAGCGTTCAGAATCTGTTGCAGGTCGGGCAGTTCGTCAAATTGCTCCGGAGTATCGCCCTTCTGTTTGCCGAACACTCCCACCTCAATGAGGTTATATACTACGCGCCCGAAGTCGGAAGAACTCTTCAGTCCCCAGAAATCCAGCACCTTCGCTGCCAGCGGGCCGTATTCCTCCAAGGCATAAGCACAGGCTCCCAGATACAACTCCCGTGCGCTTAGGTGGGGACTTTTGTCCTCCTTGCAGAACTTATCGGAAGCTGCATCCAGTCCGGCACGCATAAACTCATAAGCCTCCTCTGCATATTGCGGGTAGCGTTCCACCAGTATCTCCACTGCTTTCTCAAAGCTCTGTTGCATGTCCTGACTTTACCATGCCTGTCACGCGCGCGCAATGCAAAACACTGCCAGCAGGTAAAATATACAAGGATGCTTCCCATGAGAGTGTAATCATTGAGCAAATTTGTATTGCAAGCCATAGAAAAATGGGGTAGAATGCGCAGCATGAACATAGGGGGACATTCTTTGCTGAGCAATTTCGAGAAGTGTTACGTGCGAGAGGCTCAAGAGTTTCTGGTGGAGCTAGGAAAACGCTGCAAAATGTGGCAGCGCAGTTTGACTAAGACGGAACTTGGACCAATAGCTCCTGAAGCGGAGCGTCTGATTGAGCGTATAGACCGGGCTTTTGATGAGGTGACCTGCTATCGCGAGGTGCGCGTACTATTGGGTGGTGAGGCGGAGGATGATTATATGAGTCCGGTGGCTCAGGCTTTGCTGGCTCCATTGGAGGAGCGCGAAAACTGGCACGATATACCCGATGACCTGTTGCTGGCCTGTCAGTGTAGTTTGTCTTATGTTGGCCCATATGCGTTCCGCTTCCTGATACCGGCCTTCATGAGTGCCGCTTTGCGCGGGGTGCCGTTCGATACGTTCTATCCTGGAAGTGAGATGAAAAATATGGTGGTACGGCGGGCTCAGTGCTATGATCTGAATGAGGCGCAGCGCACCTGTATTTCCGATTACCTGAGTCTGGAGGTTTTGCTGGATCCTTGGCCGGATGAGCGTTTCTTTATGCCCTGGGAGGAAGAAGAATACCGCGTACGATATGCCGACAGCATGAGCCCCCGTCAGTATGGGGAAGTGCTCATCCGGCAATTCTGTGAGCGCGAAGGTATCTGATACAGAATGGGGCTTGCCCCGTATTGTTACTATCGAAAAAAAAGCTCAGTTCCTGAGAACTGAGCTTTTACTGAGTTGCGGGAGTAGGATTTGAACCTACGGCCTTCAGGTTATGAGCCTGACGAGCTACCAGACTGCTCCATCCCGCGATTTTCTTATTGTCGGCATCCTGTATGGGTGCGCCGCAATTATGGCAGTTTTGTTTACGAATGTCAAGCAAATTTCTGAAAAATGTGCAAAAAAGTCATTTTTTTTGGCAAAAAATTATTCTGCTGAGTGGGCAGAAGCGGCAGCAATGTCCTCCAAAAGGCTGATAGCGCAAGGGTGTCCCAGTTCTGCAGCGTTGATGAGCCACCCGCCGGCGAGTTTGGGATGGCGGGGAACCCCATATCCCTGTATGAAGCAGAGGAACATGCCGAAAGCGGCTTCCGGTGAGCCCTGCATGGCCGCGTAGCGGATGTACTGAACGGCGAGCTGCGGATTAGTGGGTTCTACCTTCATATAGTGCTCGGCCAGGGCAATCTCTGCGTGGGGGTGGCGAGCTTCTGCGGCAATGGTGTACCAGTGGCGTGCTTTTTGTGTATTTTTCTGCGTGCCGATTCCATTGGCGTAGCAGGCGCCCAGCGCGGCAGCTGCACGGATACTTCCTTTATCCGCGGCGAGATGGAGCCATTTCATGGCCTGCGGCCGATTCTGTGCAACTAAGCGGCCGGTGAGGAGGCGGTGACCATACTCGTAGCAGGCGGCGGTGTTACCCTCTGCTGCAAGGGCTGCAATCATGGGGGTGTTATTGGCCGTGCAGCCGCAGAGGAGCAGGGCTGTTGCCGGGAGTATGGCGGTATGGAGCTTCACTGGAAGTAGCGGCGTTGTTTTTCGCTGATGTTCATGCTGAGTTTCTGCATAACGGCGAGCATGTCTTCCCATACGGCACGGCGTGCTGTGATGGTATCATTGCGCAGCAGGTAGCTGGGATGGTAGGTCACGCGTGTGGGGATGCCTTGTGTTTCAAACCACTTGCCGCGCTGGCTGGCTACACTGGCAGCGTGGCCGAGAAGCCCTCTGGCTGCTGTGCCCCCCAGGCAGACAATGCATGCAGGGCTGATGGCACGGATTTCTGCCTGAATGATGGGGAGGCAGGCGGCGATTTCTGCTTCGCTGGGAGGCCGGTTGGCTGTGTTTTGCTGCGGCCCCATGGAGGGGCGGAATTTGCAGATGTTGGAGATGTAGACCTCGCTGCGTTGGATACCCATGGCCGCGAGAATTTGCGTGAGTTTCTGACCTGCCGGCCCCACAAAGGGTTCCTGTTGCAATTCTTCTTCATAGCCGGGGGCTTCTCCTACCAGCATGAGCCGGGCGTGCGGTGTGCCGGTGGCAAAGACCATGGTGTCGCGCAAGGTGCCGAGGGCTTTTGCTGCTTTCCAATTCTGAGCCTTGCTCCGCAGCCACTCGAGTTTTTCCTCTACTGTTTGCGGGGCATTTGTCGGTGGTGGGGTGGCCACCGCCGCCGGGGGCGACATGGCTGCCGGTGTCTGAATGCCGTGGCGAGCAGCGAGCATCCACTCCCGGAGGATGGCGCGAGCTTCTGCATCCACGGCAATGGTCATTTGTCCCTGCATGGGGAGGTTGCTGAGGGCATCCACAGCCAGCTGTTTGAGGGTCCGCATTGCTTATGGGTCAGGGGGTGTTCCGGTTGTCGTGTTGGCTGAGCTCGGTGCAGGCACCGGTAAGCACCACAGCGGACTCCCGGCAATCGAGTATTTCCGGGAGGTGGAAGCTGTGTCCGGTGGCATGGGGGGATACGCGTTTCATCCGTCTGTGTGCCATTATATCTGCGTAGACCCCACTACGCAAGGTGTGAGTGTGACATTGCCCGCGAAAAGTGATGTGCTGTCTGGCTTTGAGCTTGTACAGCCCGCGGATTTTCTATACCATGTCTCCAACATTATGTCTGAGCCTATATTACAAGTAACTGACCTGGTACGGTATTTTGGAGCCGTCAAGGCAGTAGATGGTATATCCTTTGAATTGCAGGCAGGGCAGTCTGTGGGGCTTATTGGTGCCAATGGTGCGGGTAAGACAACGACAATGCGCCTTCTGACAACTCTGGATCTGCCCGATAGCGGCGAGATTTTCTTTGCCGGAACGGATGCTATGGCTTACCCGGAGAAGGTGAGAGCCCGCATCGGGTGGATGCCCGACAGTTTTGACCCATTGCCCCACACAACGGTGCATGAGTATGTGGATTTCTTTGCGCGCGCCTATGGCCTGACGGGGCGCAAACGTGTGGAGGAGGTGGCGCGTGTGCTGACATTCTGCGGTATTGAGGCCTTGCGAGACCGCTACATCAACAAGCTTTCCAAGGGGCAGACCCAGCGTCTTTCGTTGGCTCGCACTCTTATAGGCAACCCCGATTTTCTGGTCATGGATGAGCCCGCAGCCGGCTTGGACCCGCAGGCTCGTATTGAGTTTAAGCAACTGGTGCGCGAATTACAGAAGCAGGGTAAAACACTACTCATCAGCTCCCACATTCTTTCGGAACTGGCGGAGATGTGTGATAGCATGATATTCATGGACAAGGGGCATATCATACGCCGGGGGTCTCAGGAAGAGCTGGCGGAACAAGTGGAAAAGGGGTGTTGCTACAGCATCCGCCCTGCGAAGGAGAGCACCCCCTTGCTGGCCTGGCTGGCCGAAAATCCCGGCTGGGAGGGTGCCTGTGTGCTGGAGAATGGCTGTGTGCAGGCTGTCTGCAAGGCGGATGGAGAGGAAGCGCAGGCGCTTGCCCTGCGTGCGCTCTGTGCGGAGAATTTGGTAACGGAGGTGGCTCGCTACCGCCGGAATCTGGAGGAAACATTTGTCAATATTTTACAGGAAAGGAAATGAACAGGTATTTATCCGATTATTTGCCTGCAGCTCTGGTGCGGGATATGCGTCGCAGCTGGCGCAGCCGTGGCTATGTAGCCATGCTTGCGCTGGCTTTGCTGGCTGCTGTGTGGGTACAGTATGATGCTATGCTGGAAACTCAGAAGACAATGCAATTGGGCGGGGGTGGCATTCTGGTGCTCATCGGGGTGCTGCTCATGTGGTTTGTGATACCGAACCGCGCCGGAGCGGCAGTGGCTGCGGATTCCGGGGTGAAGGGCACGAACTTCATGATGCTGACACCGCTGAGCTCCCGCCGCATTGTGTGGGGAACCTGGTTTTCCGCGCTGGTGCAGTTGCTACTGGTGGCCGGAGTAGGGGCTCTTATTTTGTGGTGGCGCCTGGAGACGACTCCGCCTGCTCAGCCGCTACCGGCTATCAATCCGGCAGATTCTCTGGGGCGCTCCGTGGGCGCCGTGATGAGTCCTCGGCTCAGTGAGGCTCAGCAATGGCTGGGCTATGGGTTGATGGTGGGTGTAGGCGTGCTGATGATTGCGGTGTTTCTGTTCCTGGCGCAATTGAGCCGCATCTTCCGTTTAGTAGCGGCTGCAGTCGTGCTGATGAATGTGCTTGGGTGGTTCATTGACAATTATGTGACGATTGACATGTTTATCCACCCGGGTTATAATCCTCTGGCTGATTTACTGAAAGGCTTTACAGGGTATTCTCTTGCTGTTAAGCTGGTGGATGCTCTGCTGCTGATCTGGGCGTTGTTGGAGCTTGCGCGCCGCAGTTATGCAGCTCCTGCGGAGAACTGCTCGAGGGCGGTGCGTCTGCTGGCGCTGCTGCCTCTGGCCATTGTGCCTGTGCTGGTGTACCTGCTACCGGAGAATTCCGAGCTGGTAAAGGAGCAACTGGGGTTCTCTCTCTTCTTTACCGGGCTGGTGTGCTTGAGCGATGCTTTGCTGCCAACTTATGCCCTGCCGGCACACAGTCGCCGTGCCTGGCCCGTGTTACCTACCTACTTGCAGACTCCCGGTGTAGGACAAGCTGCTTTTTACTGCGTGCTGATGCTGGTGCTGAATTGGGGGGTAGCTCTTTGGCAGACTTACCATAGCGGAATGTCCCCCGATAACGCCTATTTTGCAGAGTTTTGCAAGTCTCCGGAGACAACGATTCAGACGATAGGGCTGCTCAGTGGCTTGGGTTTCCTGAATCAAGCATCTCTTTTGCTGCTCGCACTCCTGCTTACGGACATGATGAGCCGCAGAACGAATCCGAATCGCCCTGTGTTGTGTGCTGTGCTGGCGTTGGTGGTCGGGGCTGTGTTCGCAATTCTTGGGAGCCCGCTTGTGTTGGATTCCATGTCGGTGGACGCATCGCTGCGTTCCTGT
Source organism: Akkermansia sp. (assembly GCA_017415555.1). Lineage (GTDB taxonomy): Bacteria > Verrucomicrobiota > Verrucomicrobiia > Verrucomicrobiales > Akkermansiaceae > Akkermansia. The sequence continues at coordinate 108,179 of JAFQGF010000040.1, read as the reverse complement.
ATTGTGGCGGTATTGCCGGGTACCGGAGGTGGCGTGTTTATGCGGCTGCTTGAGGATATGCTTCCCGTATGCTGTGGCATATCCGGCGCGGTGGTGGTAGTGGTGCTGGCTCTCCTGATGTGGAGAGGACGTATTAAGGCTTGAAGCACCGGCTCGTCCCGGCTATGAAAAGAGCCGCCCCGGTGCAGGGGCGGCTCTTTGAATTTCTCTCAGAAGCAAAGGTTTACTTCTTGAACTTGATGCTGATGCGCCAGGTGCAGGTGCCGTTGTCGACGGTTGCCGTGGAATCCAGACGCTCCACATATTTGGCTACGCTTTCGCAGGCGTCTGCAATATCGTCTGCCTGGGAGGCTTTCTGCTCTGCGGGGGAGGGCTCACGGTAGACGTAACGATCTTCTTCTTCGTAGTCATCTTCCTCGATGTAGTCCTCTTCATCGGAGGAACACACCTGCGTGGGAAGCTGCTCCTGTTCTTCCACGACTTCGAAATCCTCGTCAGCGGCGGCCTCGCCCTCCACGCCGAGGGTCAGCGGTTCTTTTTCCTGCTGCACGGCTTTTTCCAGCTCGTTCGCAATGCCTCGGGCAGTGGTGGCCAGCGGCGCGAACTTGATGCTGCACACAGCACCGGTGAATGGCATGCTGCCGGTAGCGGCTGCTGCCACCTCCGCATTGTAGTTGGAGGAGGTGCCGGCGGTGAAGGCCGTGTCACTCACGGTGATGTTGGGAACCATGTCCGGGGTGAACCAGGGAAGGGAGATGCTGTAGGAAATGGCGTTGCCCAGAGGCGTGGGAACAATGGGCAGCATATTGACGACGGCAGGGTCGCTGCCCAGTTTGGCGGCCACTTCACTTGCCGTTTTTACCAGTGTATCCCATCCCTGGGACAGCTTGCTGCGGTCTGCCACGCCGGTGTAGAGGCAGAGGCGGGGCATTGCGGCTGTATTGCCGGGGGTGCCACCGAGTATCATGGGCATGCTGCCGGCGCTATCCATGGTGAAGGCGACGCTGTTGCTCATCCCGCTGCCTATTGTCTGCAGGGAGGAGAATACTTGTTTTACCTCCGGCAGGAAGGCTTTGCCCATGGCAATCTGCTCAGCTGTGGCGGCTTGGGCCTCGGCCGGGATGGTGGCAAAGAATCCATCTACTACGCTCACCACTGCATCCAGTAGCTGGTCACAAGTGGGTATACCCGCCATGCTCTCGTAGAAGGTGCTCTCCATGTAGAGAATGTTACCGGGCTTGTCTGCCTGAGAGGTGAGAACAAGTTTGCCGGGGGCATAGCTGATGCCGTTGGCAGACGAGTTATATTGAATCTCGAGGCTGTTGTCACCATGCCAGACCTGGATCAAATCCGGAGTATTGGACTCGGGCAGAAGAAGGGTGGTGAAGGTATTGGTCAGCATTTTTGCTCCTGCGGCAGCTGCCTGCCAGGTGGTGGCGTTGGCGCTGTCTGTGGTGGCAAGTTCGGCAAAGGTGTTCTGCACGATGTCTGCCATGCCGATGTACGGAGCAAACTGCATCTTGTTGCTTACGCTGTTCAGGCCACCTGCTACCCAGCAGAGTGCCTCCGGTGTTTTGCTGAGGTTGGCGTCTGCGGCCGCCAGCTTGTCTGTGGCGAGAACGGATGTCTCCGGCGAGTTCGATTGACGGATGGTGGCAGGGTCTTCACAAACGATGGCGAGCAGAGTATTGCCCTGCTGCTTGAGCAGTACATAGATGCTGCGCTTGTCCAGCTCGTCACTGACGGCTTTCTGGTCTGCTGTGAGCTCTTTTTTTGTTACTTCACCGGTCTCGTAATCAAAATCGTAATCGGGATGCACATAAGTTTCGCCCTTCAGGTTGTGCTTAATACCGGAGTAGCCGTTGATTTCCACAGCTTCATCTTCTCCGGGGGTCATGCTTTCCTGCATGCTCTGCATGGCGAGGTTATACCATTCGTTCAGCGTAGCTGCCCCCTCCGGAGTGGAGGTGAGAACAGCGTAGACGGGGGGCAGTTTAATGTTGGCCATGTTATCCATGGCAGCCTTGTGTACTTTGTCGCTGTAATCCTTCACCAGGCGGGTGATGATACCCTTGGCAGGGTCAGCGGCTCCAGCCTCCCAGATTTTGGGGAAGCTTTCTTCCTCTGCGGATTTGCAGAGCCAGGGTTCCAGAGACTGCAGGGAAGCCAGCAGACCTTCGCCCGCAGCCAGAGCCACGCTCTGCAGCTGCAGAGCTTCGGCGGGGGGCATCTCGTTGCTCAGCTCGCAGATGGTGCGGGCTGTGCTGCCGATGTTGTTGATGGTGAACAGAGCCTCAATCTCTGCCGGGATGTGCGCGAGCGCAGGATAAGCGGCTGCGCGCTGTGCAGGAGTGGCAGAGGTGGCAGGAGCAGGGGTAGCCAGGCTGGTGTAAACCTGTTCGGCCGGGGCTGACGGCTGTTGTGCGTAGATGGGCGCCACGGAGGCGGCCATCAGCATAAGGGTGGTACGCATGTTCATAGCCCTTTTATTATAGAATCCCCATGCGACTTGTAAAGATAATTCTGTGCCTGTAAGCTGAAAAAATGCCCGGTTGCTTGTCGAATTGAATATCAGATGATTTTGGCGAGGATTTCCTCCGTGTTGCCTAGCTGAAGGAAGGCGTGGAGGCGTTCATTCTCCAGCAGGCTCACATAGCTGCCTTCCTGTACCAGTGTTCTTAATCCTTTGTCGCGGAAGAGGTCCAGGAACCGCGCGGCATGAGGTACGCCGCTATGGGCCAGTCGCTCGTTGTAGAAGCGGGTAAACTCCGGCTCGGAGAGGGTGCAGCCATAGGCTACCAGGCACGCCAGATTCGTCTGAGCCGGAGCCTCCAACGGGTCGATATGGCGAAGCCAGGCCGTGGCTTCTGCCTTACGCAGGGCATTTTTGGCGCGGGTGAACCAGGGCATATCCGGGGTGCTTTCGCCTTTGATATGTGCTGAGGCTAAATCGCAGTAGTAGGATACGCGTGCGATATTGCCGTAATAGGAAACGGCGATGGAAACGACCCAGAGCATGAGGGCACTCATGAGGATGGTAGTGATGATGCCGGTGGGGCTGGCACCGCCGCGCCGCCAGGAGAAGAGGTGTGAGAACCAGTTCATGCCATGGAAAAAGACGATGAAGGTGAAGATGCTCAGTGTCCAGGCCAGGACCTGTACCATCCAGGGGCGGGGCGTATCAGTGAGCTGTGCTAGCAGGATGAACCCTTTGTTCTGCAGAAATATCCACATAGCAATGCTGCCTATGACGGCCAGTGCAAGCAGAATCATGCGAATCACCCCCTTCAACACCGAAAAGAGGATGATAAACAAAAGGAGGATAGTGAGAATAATCAGAATGGTGGTCTGGGCATCAAAGGTCATGGTGCTTGAGGGGTGGGGGGATTCTGTAGTGCACGGAGCAACTCCTGCTCGCGGCGGGCTTCCTCTGTCCGGCCGAGGTGGTACAGCAAGAGTGCTTTGTTATGGCGAGCGCGATGGTGAGTGGGGGAGAGTTGAAGCGCTTTGTCGAGGGCGCTTACGGCATAGCCATATTGCTGTACCTCGGCCAGGATGAGCCCGAGGCGGTAGAAAGCCTCGGCATTCTGCGGGGCTACCCGGGTACAGTGAAGCATCTGCCGGAGGGCATCTGTGGGCCTGTTGTGGCGGGCCAGGAATACCGCATAGTCCATGTAAGCCACATAGGCCGCGGGATCCAGGCTAATGGCGCGTTGGTACTGGCGTTCTGCTTCTGCGGAGTTTCCCTCCGCCTCAGCTATCACGGCCAATTGCATAGCTCCTGTAGGTTGATCAGCCTGGTGTTGGGCAATGCGACGCATCTCCTCTACCACGGAGGCTGCTTGCGGCTCCTTAATGAGGCGGTCGATGAGCGGCCAGGCTGCAGCCCGGCGTACCAGCAGCACAGGGTCGTGAATCATGCTGCGCGCATCTGTGCCAAGAACACGGGCAGCCGCCGCCCGCACCATGGCGCTCTCATGTTTTGCATCTGTTCTTGCTGCTTGCAGGATGCTTTCCTCCGGGGTCTGGCGGGCCAGGAGTTCCAGCAATGTTGCCCGCCAGGCCGGCACATCTTCCCGTTGAAGGGCAGAAAGAAGGTCTTTGGTATTTCCCTGTCCGGCAAGAGCTTGGTGGACGGCTCGCGTGCGAGCCCGGTACCGCTCGTTTTTGTCAGCGGGGTAGTTTTTTTGCACGGCCTGCACTGCCCAGTCGTTGTCACGGTCTGTATGGCACATGGTGCAGGCGTTCGGGGTACCCAGCTCGGTACTCAGTAGGGGGTCGGGCGAATTGAAGGAGTGGTCTCGGCGTGGGTCGCGCGCCATGTAGGGGCTTTCCGGCATGTGGCATTCTACGCAGCGTGTACCGGTACTGCCCTGTTTGCAGGGGCTGTGGGTGGCCGGGTCTATGACCGGGCTTGGAATTGAGCCCACGACCGTGCCGCTTGCATGGCAGCGCATGCAGAGGGCATTGTTTTCCTGTGGTAGTTTGAGTTGGGCCGAGTGGGGGTCGTGGCAATCCAGGCAACTCACTCCGGCTTTTCCCATGCGGCTGAGCCTCAGGCCGGTTTCGCAATAGTCCTCATCGCGCTGCATGCCGTTGGCCCAGAAAATGCCCTGTATGAGCGGCAGCTCCAGGCGGAAGTGGTCGTCAAACTTATTGCCTACCACAAAGCCATCATTGAATTCCTCGCGTCTTGCGTGGCATGTGGCACAGTTGTCGTGCATTTGCCGTGTGTTCAGTTTGCGGTCGGCAACGGCCACCAGGCAGCCATCTTCTGCGGGGGTGTCTGCGAGTTTATGGCATTGGATACAGCTGACTCCCGGCTCTTTCCAGGTGGAGGCGTAGCGGTCTGCGGCTGAATCATAATTTTTGCGGAAGTGAGAGGTATGGCACCAGGCGCACTGCGAGTTCCAGTTCATGCCACGCCCCAGCCAGTGCCCCCAATCGCCGGCGGAGCGGCTCGCTGCGCCTTCCCTGCTCAGGCGGTCATCTGCTTCGAACATGTCGAACCATTCCCGTTTTTGTGTGTCCCACGCTGCGCTGGGTGTATGCAACCCGCCGTCCGACGCTTCCACCAGATACTGCACGAGAGGCCTTCTGCCCAGTACGGAGTGTACGCGGAACTCGCGCTGGCTCTCGCTGTCTCTCAGCAGAAGCTCTCCTGCGCGGGTCGTACTGAAACTCAGCTCCGAATTGTGCGCATTGAGGCGCTGGCCGTGGAATGGCTCGGAATCCAGAGCCGGGGAGGTGTGACGATAGGCCCAGGCGTGGTCACTGCCGGCCCATTGCTCGAACACCTCGGCATGGCAGGCGGCACATTGCAGGGAAACAGGCACAGCATCCTGCTGCCAGTGGGCACTTTTGCCGGTATACGCCACGGGCCGCTGAGCCGTCTCGTCGCAGGCACAGAGAAATACGAATGGCAGGAGCAGTAGCTTTCTCACGCAGGCTATTCTACCATGTCCGCCGATGGGTGGCAAGCACTAATGCGGCGTGCTCTGGTGTAAATAGCGTTGCAGAAGTTTGCGGTCCGGGCTGGCCATGGGGATGGCGGGCAGGGCATTGAGCGGTACATGGCATTCTCCGGCGCGTGGTGTGGCGTGGTCTGCCCGGTAGAGGTGGCGGGTGACTTTGTAGCGCGTCACGCTGTACTTCTGGTCGCAGAGATGGGGGAGCTGTGCCACTTCTTCCTGTTCCCGTCGGGGGAGTCGGTACATGCCTTCGTGGCGTTTGCCGTCGGGCTGTTTTTCCAGGAGCAGTCCTTCAGTCGTGAGATGCCAGATATCCCAATGTTCCAGCAGCGTGCTTTGCTTTCTGGGTAGCTTGACGGGCAGTTTTTCCGGCTGTGTGGCCGTGCAGTACTCCCGCACCGGGCAGAGCAGGCAGGTGGGGCTGCCTGTAGTGCAGATGGTTTGCCCCAGTTCCATGAGGGCGGAATTGTAGGCGCGCGGATTGTTCCGATGCACAAGTCTGGCTGCCAGCTGCCAATGGCGCTTGCGTCCTGCGTTGCTGTCGATGGGGGTGGTATCGTTGAAAACACGCGCAAAAACGCGGCTTACATTGGCATCTACCAGAGGAGCAGGGCGATTGTAGGCGAAACTGAGTACAGCTCCCACGGTGTAGTCTCCAATGCCCGGAAGTGCGCGGATGGCGGACTCATCTTCCGGGAATCTGCCGCCGTGGCGTTCACTGATGGCAATAGCCGCCGCCTGCAGAGAGCGCACGCGCCTGTAGTAGCCTAGTCCTTCCCAGGAGCGCAGTGCGGTTTGTTCATCCGCTGCGGCCAGAGCCTCAGGTGTGGGAAACCGGCGCAGCCAGGCTTCGTATCGCCCCAGCACAGTGGCAATGGTCGTTTGCTGCAGCATGACTTCGCTTACCAGAATGTCCCAGGGATTTGTGGTGCGACGCCAAGGGTAATCTCGGCCATGTTCAGTAAACCAATCCACCAGTGCCTGGGAGAAGGCGTTGTAGTGCTTTTCCTGCATGCTCTAGCTCTGGGGATGCGTTTCGGTTGTATAGATGGAAATATCTGCGTTGCGTGTACCGAGGAGTTTCTGGGCTCGCATGAGTGCTTTGCGTGTGGAGATGTTGGGATTGCGCGGCTCAAAGATGAAGATGTTGCTTTCTCCGGCACGGCGATTACAGGTTTCCTGCAGGACGGCGAGCACACCACTCTTTTTGAGAATGCGGAATACTTCCCGCCCGGCTCCGGAAATGATGAGGTGGCGTCCTTTTTCGCGCGTGAACTTGATGAGCTCCTCCAGGGCGCACACCGATGTGGCGTCCAGATTGCGGGCGTTGCGCATACGCAGAACGATAACGGCAAGGGTGGGGTCTTCTGCAATGCGGGATACCTGCTTACGGAAGAGGTCTGCGGCACCGAAGAAGAGGTCGCCTTCCACATGGACGATGGAAATCTGTGGTAGGCGGGCGGTGTTGCTGTTGACCTCCAGTAGGGTGCCCTTGTCATCAAAGGTGTATTCCACCAGCTCCGGTTTGGCTGCCTTGCGCAGGAAGAGGGAAACGGAGATGATGACACCTACGAAAATGGCAATGTGAAGCGGCAGCAGCAGAGCAGCTATGAAGGTGGTGAGCAGCACAACCGCATCCCCCCTGGTGGAGCGGAAGCAGATGCGCAGCAGCTTGCGGTCATACAGAGAGACGGCATTGGCAAGTACCAGAGCCGCCAGTACGCTGTGGGGAATGCAGGAGATAATGGGGAAACTGGCCAAAACGAAGGTGATACCTAAGCAGAGCAGGCCGCAGATAACGCCGGAGAATCTTGTGGCAGCACCGGCTGTGTAGTTGAGCATGGAGCGTGTGAGCGAGGCTGAGCAGGGGAGCGAGGTGGTGAAGGCTGAGCCTATGTTGGCCATACCTACGGCAAAGGTGTCCTGATTCAGGTTAACCGGTTCTCCGGTTTTGGCGGAGAGGGTTTTACTCATGACTGTTTGCTCCAGTGTGGAGAGGAACGCGATACCGATGACGACGGGGAAAAGCTCTGCCAGATGCCCCGGGAGTTCCCACACCGCCGGAGGGGTGCAGGTAAGGTCGCTCATGGTGAAATCCTTCAGCATACGAACATCGCAGAAGTAGCCTCCGGCCCAGGGTTGGCAGAGTACCCAGTTGAGTACGCTCATGGTAAGGAGGATGACAGCAAAGGTGGGCAGAAACTTAAAATGCTTCTTAAGTGGAATGAACATGAGGAACGAAAGCACTCCCAGCACGATGGGTTGCCACTGTACTTTGTCCAGATTGTTCATGATGGCCGCTCCCATGGTGAAGAAGGAACTGCCGGCATTCACATCATTGATGCCCATGACATAGCGAAGCTGGGATGCGATGATGAGCGTGGCGGCACCGGTAATGTAGCCCACCAATACACTGCGACTGACAAACTGTAGCATCTCGGTCGCTTTAACAAACGCTCCGATGACGCATATCACCCCTGCCAGAAATACGATGAGTGGCACAAAGACCGCCGGATTGCTCTGAATGGCCGGCGAGGAGGCCAGAAAGAAGCTGGCCAGCATGAAGGCAGTGGCATTGCTGGGACCGCTGACAGTCATTCCGCAACGCGTAAAGAGCGGCGCAATGAAGGTGCCGACTGTGGCGGCCATGATGCCGTAGATGCTGTCCAGCCCGGCCATGGCGGCGAACGCCATACCCTGCGGAAGGCCTACCAGCGCCACATCTAGTGCGGCCTTCGTGTCCTTACCGGCTTTGGTAAGGGTATAGCTTTTTATGGCGTGCCGTGCCGGCAGCGGGTCTATCATGCCCTGAGCCAGATAGGTGCGGATATTTTTCCAACCGAGCCTTATGCGATGTGCGAGTGCTCCCATACAGTTAACAGTATATCATATAGTTCCGGCAGCTGCAAGTCGGAAGTCGCCTTTTCCGGGGCAGACCTTTGAATTATGACATGCCATATCTTCTTCGCACTCTGAAAGGGGGGGATGGACACAAGCCGTTGTGGGACTCGGTTTTCCTTGAGGTTATTGCGTTTGCTGAAGGTCTTTCTCTTGGTTATTATTTGAGTTGCTCCAGCATGGTGCGAGCCTGTTCGATACGCTGTTTGATGACTGAGTTTTCCCCCTCGCGGTGGCTGATATCGTTGAGCAGCACGATGGCTTGCTCCAGCCAGATGGTGGCATCTTTCCGTTCGTTGAGGCGAATGGCATTCGCGGCAGATTCTATGAGGGCGTCTGCATAGGTGCGCTTTATGGCGGGATTCGATGGATTTTTCTGCATAATCTCGCGGATGAGGTGCCGGTACTCTGCGAGTTCTTCTGTGCATTTAGCCCGGTATTTATCTGAAACCGCATGGGATTTTGCCAGACCACGCAAGGCTCCGGCCTTTACCATGGCATATTCCGTATTGCCCGGGGCAGTCTTAAGCAGGGCTTCAACTTTTCGCATGATGGTATTGCAATAGGTTTCTGCCTGATTGTAAAGCCCCCGGCGTTGCATGATATCCACCATGAAGGCCATTGCCCGACATTGCAGGAAGGGGTATTCTGTGTTGTAGGGGTCGAGGGCTTCCAGTTCCTCCGCCAGTTCAATGCTTTCTTTGAATGCGGAGATGGCCTGTTGGTCAAAGGAATCCCGCAGTTTTTCGTCCGGGGTGCCGGCACTCATCAGGATGTACATGTTACCTCGTGTGTAGGCTTCCGTGCTCTTTCCGGCCTTAAAGGAAAGCCGATGCGGTTGTGCAGCCGAGAGCCTTACATAGATATCCCTGGACTCGTTGAGCAACTGGGTGGCAAGAGCATGGTTTTCCTCTTCCATACAGAGACGAGCCTGGGTCACCAGGGCGCGAGCCAGTCCCACTCGTGCGCCCTCGTGGCGATTGTATTGGGCTGTGAGTTCGCGATAAAGGTTGACAACGTTGTCTATAGCCTTTCTGTGCTGTTCTTTGTTGCCGGTATTGCCGGCGAGGCGTGCCGCATACTCCATGGCCAGTCCCATTTCGCAATGGTAATCCGGATTATCCGGGCTCTGGTCGCTGAGGGAGCGCAGGATGTTGAGCGCCTGGCTGACGAGGGCGCGAGCCTGCTGATTCATATTGCGCCGCCGCCCTACCTCTGCCCGCAGCAGCCAGGTTCGGGCCAGTTCGTAGCGGTAGTGGCTGTCATCGGGGTGTTCTTCGTGCAGGAATTGCAGCAGTTTTGTTGCGTTGCGGTAGGCTTCTGTGGCGGCGGCCAATTCTCCCTGCTGAGCATTGACGGAGCCGAGGTTTTTCCAGGCAATGGCGAGAGCTCTCTGCAGTTTTTCATCCTGCGCCATGGGAAGTTTTTCCATGGAATTGAGGTAATTTTTCAGGTTATTACCCAGTTGTTTCTGCAGGGTGGTAGAACCGGGAATGTCTGCGAGCTCATCGTTGAAGTTATAGAGCATGCCTTCCGTCAGGCTCAGGCTGTTGTTATAAATCTGCGTCGCATAGTTTTTTTCCTGCAGAGCCCAGATGCTCAGGGCTCCCAGCGTGATAACGATACCGATGCAGGATGCCATGAGGATGCGCATGCGACGCACTAAGCCGGAAGGCGGGGGAATGATGCCGCTTTCCATGCTATCGCGCCAGGCTGCTGCACTGCGCCATCGCTCCGCCGGTTCGAGGGCCAGCGCGCGGTCAATGGCCTGCAGGAAGTGGCTGCTGTAATGTTCTTCCAGGTGTGCTCGGCCGGCCAGGGGTTTGTAGGGATCCGGTGAGGCGTGGGTACGCATGTCGGCTTTGGGGGGGAGCAGACGAGTGATAAGGTAGTAGAAGCAGGCGCCCAGTGCATAAATGTCTGTGTGTGGCCCGATGGCGGCACTCATCTGGGCATCTGTGCGGGCTGTGCTTTGTTCCGGTGCACAGAAGTCCGGGGTATAGATATTGGTGTACACCTTACCTTCCTGAAGCTGTCGGGCGGAGCCGAAGTCCAGCAGGATGGGGCGCCCCTCATTGTTCACAACAATGTTTTCCGGCTTGATGTCACGGTGCACAATGCCGTTCTGCTCCAGATATTCGAGCGTGTAGAGAAGGGCCCGCAGCTGTTGCTTGATTTTGCGTGCTTCGATGGCCTGGCGGGTTTTGTCAAGTGTGGGAACTTCCGGCAGCCGTAGGGATTGCCCTTCAACATAAGGCATCACATAATAGGCCGTGCCGTTTTCCTCAAAGCCTGAGATGATGGGTACTATGCCCGGGTGCTCCAGCCCCATGAGCACGACGACCTCTTCCATGAATTCTGCCAGCGTGGCTTTGTAGCGGGCGTCCGTTTCGGGTGATTTGCTGGTTACATAGGTGGTGCCGGCAACTCTCACGGCCAGTTCGGCCGGCATGTGTTCCTTTATTACTACTACGGCACCCTGCGTGGTGTGGTGGGCGCGATAGGTGATACCGAAGCCGCCTTGTCCGAGCTTGGATATAATGGTGTAGTCGCCTACCTGTGTGCCGGGGGGCAGGGGGGTACGTGAGTTATCCTGCTGAATTTCCGGCGTTGGCGGCGGAACTACCGACATGGGGGGCGGTGGCGGAGCCGGGAACTCATTGTTGGAAAGAGAGTTTTTCATTGCAGAGATTTGCGAAGCTTGAGTACACTACAACCCTGCTTGTCCGGCGTGTAGGTAGCCTTGTCCACCGGGAGGTGGGGCAGGCGGGCAAGTGGGTTGAATTGCGGCATGTTGTATGTAAGGATAATCTGAGCCTCTTGTTCGTTGCAGTTAAGTTGCATGCTTACGGTACACTCTGCCGGCAGCGTGGCGAGAACTGCTGCAAGAGTGGAATGCAGCGAGGTGATATCGTCCGGTGCGGCAAGTACGCTTTCCAGTTTTTCCTGCAGGGCGGCGAGGGCGCTTTCGGGGTGAGCGGCTGTGGTGCTGACTTCTGCCCGGCTAAGCCATTTGCCTCGGTATTCGAGGGAAAGCATGGAAATGTCGTGGTGTTGTTCCGTATTGCCGGTAAAGCGCTGGAGGGCGGCGCGCACCTGTGCCGGTACATCGACAACGCTGTCGGCCGGGGCTCGTAGAGCTTCCTGCAGTCGCAGGGTGCCAAAGGGGGTATGCTCCGCATCTGCGGCACTGACGACTCCATTCGTGTAAAGGAAGAGGCGGTCTCCCGGCTGCAGTGTCAGGCGGCATTCATTGTAGGAGGCTCCGGCGTGTGCGCCCAGCACAGCCCCGGAGTTCATCGAGAGCATTTCATACTCCTGCCCGGCAGCACGGTGCAGAGCCTGGGGGGTGCCGGCGTTGACGAATCGCAGGTCGCCGGTGGTGATATTGAGGCGGCCGTAGAAGAGGGAGAGACGCATGCTGCTGGCATCGGCACAGAGTTCTTTGTTGGCTCGGGTGACCACATTTTTGGGTGTTGCGCCGGTTTTTGCCTGCTCTCGGATGATGGTAATGGCGCGCATCATGAACAAGGCTGCGGGGATGCCGGTGGTTGCCACATCCCCCAGCAGGAAGCACAGGTGCTTGTTGTCCGACATGAAGTAGTCATAAAAATCTCCGCCGATGTTCTTTGACTGGGAGTTGAGCGCGTAGATGTCGAACTCTTTCTGCTCCGGAAAGGCCGGGTGTGAACTCGGCAGCACCGTACGCTGAATGGCCGAAGCCAGATGGAGCTCGTGGTTGAGTTGTTCTCTCTTTTGCTCTCCGTATGACTGCAGGGCATCCACCATAGCATTGATACCGGTGGAAAGACGGGTGAACTCCGGTGTATCCCGCACGACAACCCGCTCCTCCGTGTAGCCCTCGGTGATGCGGCACAGTGCCCTGTTGATTTGCTGAAGCCCATTGATGACGTAGCGCCTCAGTAGTACCCATACCACAATGAACATGAGCACAAAGAGCCCTATGTTACTCAGTAGCAGATAGCGCAGAGATTTAAAGCTGATTTTCGTAATATCCTTCCACGGCATGAGGCTAACAAGACGCAGCCCCTCCTCTTCGATGGCAAAGGTGGCGTAGTCATGGCCTCCGATATTGACTTCTCCCACATGGTTCAGGGGTAAGGCCAGCAGCGTTGATGTGGGGATATTGAGAGCACCCCGGTTGAGCAACTGGCCATCTTTGAAGGCGACAATGTGGCCTTCTGTATTTTTCATGATGTTGCTGACCAGTTTTTCAAAGTCAATAGAGGAGCGAGCACTCTGTTCATGCTGTGGCATAAAGCCCAGCTGCACCATGCCTCGGGCGTCCAGTCGGCTCACAGCGCAGTATTGGAGGTGCAGCCCCCCCTGTGCATTGCTTTGGGGGCGCTGTATCAATTCATACCCCGGAGAACTGATACACTTCATAAATGGTTGACTCTGTACATGCCGGGATAGGTCGAAGCCGACAACGGATTGCGGTACACCGGCAATAATGATGCCGGCCTCATCCGTTATGCAGATTTGGGTTGCGCCCAAGTCGTTGCAGATTCCCTGCAGAGACTCCTGATTTGACAGAATACCGGGGTTGAGGCGCAGTATCTCAGCAACAGCTCGGGTGCGTTCCACGATACTGGCATCATTCATCTCCTCCATGTGACGAATGTTCTCCTGCGAGTACCTCACCAGTAGCATCAAATCTTGCAGCCGGCTCTCCATCAAATCCCTGGCTCGTGCCTCCGACTGACGCTGGAACTGCAGGAACGCCAGTCCGCCCGCTACGGCAAATGCCGTACAGATGAGTACAAAGAGCCAGCTGAGAAACTTGCGTTGCATGAACGATGTCTTACTCCAAGCATAATACCATGATATTGCCTGCTTGACAAGTCCGGATTGACGGTATTCTCGACATAGCTGCCTGCCACTATGTGTGTGGCCTCCGGGTTATTCAGCGAGGATAGCGCTGTATAGGCGCAACAGTTCTCTTGACATGGTGTTTGCGCTGAGTGCTTCGCGGCAACGAGTCTGGTCGTATGCGCCCATGGCCAGGGCGTTTTCACGGGAGCGGGTTATCTCGAGAACAGCCTGGGCCAGAGCTTCCGAGTCGTGTGCAGGAATGACGTAGCCGGATTTGCCATGCACAACGTATTGCTTTGCTCCACAATTTGTAGTAAGAATTACGGGAATACCCATGACTCTGGCTTCCTTAACCGCTGTTGGCCCTGTATCTGCTTTGCTGGGATGTATCAGGCACCAAGTTTTAGACAATAGGTTGACTACATTTTCTCGGCTCTGACGTCCGAGTGCGATTATGTTGGGCGGGAGATTGGGATGTTTTTCTTTTGTCGGACCTGCCAGAATAAGTTCTATTCCAGAAAGTTCCGGGGAAGAAAAGGCTTTAATTAGTGCGTCTATATTCTTTATCGGTAAATCGTTTCCACAGAATAAACATGTAGGAGATTGAGAGAGATTTCGTTTGCAGGTCTGGAATCTGTTTTCAACAGCATAATCCCATATAATGGGCTGTGCATTTGGGGCAATTTCACGAACCATTTCAGATGCCCAAGATGACTCAGTAGTAAGGTATGGTGCATTGCGTAAAACACCCGGTTCAAATATGCTATGATGTCGCTGGAAGCGTGGCATTGGTCCTAATTTCATATAAGTTTTCAGGAGCCCTTGTACAGTATGGAGCCATTTTGCTTTATTCGCGTAGCTTTTGGCACATATACCATAAACGTTTTCTGTCCCCCAAGAGTGAAGTAAATCTGGCTGAATAGCCCGAAGTTCTTTGCGAATTATAAAGCGATCTCGAATGTATGCTGTATACAACGCAAGAGTTCGAGAACCACAAGGGATAACATGAAAATGCTGATTTTTGTATCGGAACCTAATAGGCGAGCTTCGATGACATTTGTAGAGGGTTAACCAATGAACCTCATATTCATCTTGCATGGCAAGCTCTTCAGCGAGAGGAATAAGCCATACAGCATAATGTCTCCCAGGATTATTTAAGGAAGGCTCTATAATCCAAACAGGAAAGTCACAGAGAATGGCTATCTTTTTACGTTTTTTCATAATAAAAAGCAGCCCCCGCTTTGTGCACGGGGGCTGCCGGAGTAAGGGTTCTTACTTATTGTTGGCGCGTGAGAATTGCTTGAGGCGCAGGCCGTTGAGGTGGATGAAGCCGCTGGCGTCATCCTGATTGTAATCCTCGTCGGTGTAGTCGCCCTCCATGGTGGCAATCTCGTAGCTGTAGAGGGAGTTCGGGCTCTTGCGGCCGGCATACATCACGTTGCCTTTGTAGAGCTTGAGGCGTACCTCGCCGTTCACTGTCTCCTGAGTCTTGGTGACGAGAGCCTGGATAGCCTCGCGCTCCGGGGCAAACCAGAAGCCATTGTATACCATGGCTGCATAGTCAGGGATAAGGGAATCTCGCACCTTCTGAGCCTCGCGATCCATGGTGATGGTCTCGATATCGCGGTGAGCTGCCAGCAGGATGGTGCCGCCGGGGGTTTCATAGATACCGCGGCTCTTCATGCCTACAAAACGGTTCTCAATGATATCCACACGGCCGATGCCATGCTTGCCACCCAGGTAGTTGAGCACCAACATGACGCCCAGCGGGTCGAGCAGGGTGTATCCATCTTTCTCGCCGGTGGCAGTGGTGCCAACCTCAGCCATGATGTCGGCAAGCCCATCTGTCTGCAGACCGATGATGTTGCCTTTCTCGAAGAGGCACTGCAGGTACTGGGGGGTGTCGGGCGCATCCTCAGGGGCAGTGGAGAGCAGGTACATGCCGCGATCCTCCTCCTTGGTGGCATCGTACCAAGTGTCCTCCAGAATGCCGGCCTCGTATGAGATGTGAAGCAGGTTGCGGTCCATGGAGTAGGGCTTCTTCATGCTCTGGCGAATCGGAATGCCATGAGACTCTGCATACTGAATAAGCTCTGTGCGGCCGGGGAACTGGTCGCGCCACTCCTTCATGCGCCAGGGTGCAATTACTTGAAGCTGGGGAGCCAGCGCATTGATGGAGAGTTCGAAACGCACCTGGTCGTTGCCCTTGCCGGTAGCACCGTGGGCGATGGCGTCTGCGCCTTCAGCAATGGCTACGTCCACCATAGCCTTGGAGATGCAGGGGCGTGCGATGGAGGTACCCAGCAGGTAACGTCCCTCGTACACGGCGTTTGCCTGGAACATGGGGAAAATGTAGTTGGCAGCAAAGTCTGCCTTAAGGTCGCCGATGATGCACTTGGAAGCACCTGTGGCCAGAGCCTTCTCCTCCAGGCCATCGAGCTCTTCTGCCTGGCCTACGTCGGCGCAGTAGGCGATGATTTCTGCGTTGTACTTCTCCTTGAGCCACACCAGAAGTACGGATGTGTCAAGGCCACCGGAGTATGCAAGAACGATCTTCATGTTTAACAGGGCGCACGGCGGTTTACCGCGCACGCCCGCATTATACTCCGCTTCTACCGCTTAGAAAAGCAAAATGTGTTGCAGTATGTGCTTTTTTCGGATATTCTGCACGGTCGGTCGGCATTCCGGAAGAATCCCCGGGTGTTAATTGAGCGGTTGTGCAGTAGCTTTGGGCTGTTGAGGTGTTTGGTTGAGTTCGGGCATCATTTCGCGCAGTGTGCGTGTCATTTCGGGAGATGCCTGTTCCATGAGCTCCAGAGTACCGGGGGTGCGGATGAAGGCTTGGGCCATGAGCTGTAGTGCCGCGTAAATGATAACACCGGCTGCGAGGAAGTGCCCAACCGTGGCTTTTCGGCGCTGCAGCGGTAGTGTCATACACTGGGCATCCCACATGGTGATACCTCGGCGTGTGAGCATGAAGTAGCTGATGAGCATGGTGATGAGCCCTAGCGGGAATAGATAGCAGCCCATGCCTAAGACGTAGATGGAGAGGCTGCGGAAGAGGGCTCGTCCCAGAGTCATCGGGGTGACGGAGGGGCCGAATGTGCTGACGGCGATACCCATGATACGTTTGCCCGGGGTGGTGCCCAGGTAGGTAAGTAAGAGGGCTTCAATCACTATAATGGGAGCCCAGAAGAGGGGTAGCAGCAAATCAGTGTAGGGGATGCCCAGCAGGTAGATGACGCCTGCTGCCAGTGCGGCATAGAGCGTGCTGTCAATAAGCCGGGCGACAAGTCGCGTGCGTGGCAGAGGGAGCGATACTGTGCTGCGGTCCGCTATAGCCTCGGAGCTGGGAAGCGTCACCTCCATCTGCAGAGCCTGTGTACGTTCGGGTTCCCGTATTTCAGGCAAGGCGTCTTTTGGAGGGTGCGTTGTTTCTTCAGGTGTGGGTTTTCCCTTTGTTTTGCTGTGCAAATCTCCCAGAAAATCTGCCAGTGCCGGAAGCTCCCGGAGGGGCATCCATTTGCTGCAGCCGGCATGCCAGCCGGGGGTTTCTGGTGTCAGCTCCCCCATCTGTACCAGCGAGATGATGTCCGGCACAGTAGCCGGACCGTGCTGTTTTTTGTCCCTGATCCAGTATATATCCATGTGGGCTGTCGAATAATCAGTTGGAACGCAGTGCCTTGGCAGGGTCCTGTCGGGACACGATGAAGGCGGGCACAATTGAGGCAATGACTACCATGATAAAGGCAGACAATGCCTGCTTTGTGAAGGTGGCGGGGTCGTACTCTGCCGGGATGGTAATGCCGTGTGCTTCCATAGGGAAGGGGTCCATGCCGATACTTGCCAGAGCGGCTTGGATTTCAAGGCGATAGTAGAGAACAAGCAGTGCCAGTGCGATGCCCAGAATGGCTCCCAGGAAACCGATGATGACACCCTGCCAGGCAAAGATGCCCATGATTTTGCCCGGAGTTGCACCAAGAGCCTGTAGTACGGCTATCTCCCGCTTACGCTGAATGGACATGGTGAACATGACGGCCATGATGCAGAAGCTGGCAATCAGGTTGATGGCCGAGAGCACAAAGTTCATCATGATGCGCTCGTTGGCAATAAGCTTGTGCCATTGCTCGAAGGTCCTTGTCCAGGGGGAGATGAACCAGTGTGCTCCCAGCGGGAGCTCTTCAGTGGAGGCGGTGTTATCCGGCAGGATGGAGGATATCTGCATTTCCACATCTCCCGGCTCGTGCGCGTTGGTGAGGCGTACGCAAAGCCCCATCACATTGCCGGCATTTTCGTTGGAATAGCCTACTACTTCCTGTCCGATGCTGAGCGGCATATACACATCCGGTCCCGGCATATTCTCCGGTGCCTGGTAGATACCCACTACGCGCAGGTCTACGGGCATGACCATTTCGTTGATGCTCTTTACGGCCTTGCCGTCTTCTTTGTCACGGTCCAGCGCAGCCAGCTCAGCGGCAGTTGCCTGCCAGCGTTGCTTTTCCTCTGTGGAGAAGGGCACACCGGCTGCGTGCGTGGTGGCCAACTCATAAAATGTGGTGCAGGCATCTTTTTCGCTCCGGCGCATCTTATCCGGCGCGAAAGTGCGGATGATGTTAACGATGTTCTCCAGCTTATCCGAAGACACTATCTCGCCTCCGTTAGCGGGAGCAGCACCATCGAAGAGGGTACTGACGGCTGTCATGAATTCCGCGTTGCTTTGGGTGATGAGCGGGTTCTGAATCATGGCATAAATAGCCGCTACTTCATCGATGCTGCCCACCGGGGTGAGGTGGAGCTCATCGCCGAGGCTCAGGCCGAGGCTGCTGGCTGCCTTGCGGGAGACAACGCATTCCTGGTCAAATCCTTCGCCGAAGTCAAACGTTCCTTCCTTGAGCATGGGAAGCAGGGGGGTAAGCTGGGCGTCGTTGTGTGGCTGCAGAGCTGTGAATTGCACCATGATGCGCCCGGCTTCGCTCTGGGCAAAGGCTTGTCCTTCCAGCTGGGGATAAGCACTGGCAACATTCGGTATTTGTTGCAATTTCTCTACCAGGGTTTCCCAATCTGTGCGTTCCTGGCTCAGGGCAATGCGCTTCATGCCATCGGTTTGCCCCAGTACATAGTGAGGCGTGAAGGCCAGCACGCGTTCTTCCATTTCCTTCTGCAGGCCGCCCATTACAGAGAGCACCACAATCAGAACCATCACGCCCAATGATACACCAACCAGGCAAATCAGGGTGATAATAGAAAAGAGGGTGCGTAGCGGATTCAGGTATCGAATGGCTAGCATCAGGCTCAGATTGCGTCTCAGGATTTTCATGCTCGCCGCACAGTATCTCTTATATTCCGCCATCTTGCAAGCCAAATAATACAACAGACGCATTGCTGACGCATTAAACCCTTGCGTGTACCCGCGCGGACGTGTAATATGAGCTCAATGGACGAGAAATTAATTATTATCGGAACGGGGCCTGCCGGTTATACGGCAGCCATCTATGCTGCTCGCGCAGATCTTTCCCCCTTGGTATTCACAGGGGAACAGCTCGGGGGGCAGCTGACAACAACAACAGAAATCGAGAACTTCCCCGGGTTCCCCGAGGGTATCATGGGGCCGGATCTCATGTTCAACATGAGCCAGCAGGCCGAGAAGTTCGGCGCTCGCTATGCGTATGAGAACGTGATATCTGTGAGCCGCGAGGAATGCAGCGGGCTCTTTGTCGTCACGACTTCCGGCGGAGCCTATAAGGCCGGAGCCGTTATCGTGGCAACCGGTGCAACTGCACGCTACCTCGGTATTGAGGGCGAGAAGGAGCTCATTGGCCACGGCCTGACGGCCTGTGCCACCTGCGATGGCGCCTTCTACCGCGATGTCCCTGTGTGTGTAGTAGGCGGTGGCGACAGCGCCTGCGAGGAAGCTTCTTTCCTGACCCGCTTTGCTTCCAAGGTGTATCTTATTCATCGCCGGGACCAGCTGCGTGCCAGCAAGGCCATGCAGCAGCGTGTGCTCTCCAACCCCAAAATCGAACCTGTCTGGAACAGCACTATTGCTGCATACAGCAAGGATGATGCCGGCGAACTCTCCTCTGTGACGCTCCGGGATACGGTTACCGGTGAGCAGCGCCCGCTGGAAGTAAAGTGCGTGTTTATGGCCATTGGCCACAAGCCCAACAGTAAGTTCCTGGGCGACCTCGTGGATGTGGACGATGCCGGCTTCATCATCCGTACCAATGGTGGTACAGCTACGAAGACTCCCGGTCTTTTTGCCGCAGGAGATGTGGCTGACCCTGAGTATCGCCAGGCCGTATCCGCTGCCGGTATGGGATGTTGGGCTGCCATTGAGGCCGAGCGTTATCTGCTGGCGCAGGAGTAAGAGAGTTCAGTGCCGGAGTCGGTTAAAACCATGAAGAAGTCCTCACTTTCAATTGTAGGTCTGGTGCTGGCGGCGCTGTCTGCCTGCACCTCTTCGGATGCCCTCTATAACCAGGGTAAAGCCCTGTATGATGCCGGTAAACAATCCGAGGCCATCGCGTTGTACCGGCAGGCAGCAGACGCCGGACATACGGAGGCTCAGCTCGCATTGGGCAAGTGTTATGACTTCGGCAACGGGGTTGCCAGCAATCCTGCTGAAGCCGTGCGCTGGTACAAGCGCGCGGCTGAGGCCGGCAATGCCAATGCTCAGGACAATCTGGCTACCTGCTACGCCGAGGGGTATGGCGTGCAAAAAAATCTTCCGCAGGCATTCAACTGGTACAGCCAGTCTGCTGCACAGGGAAATGCCTTTGCCTACAACAATCTGGGGCTTTGCTACCGGAATGGTGAGGGTGTCGCGGTAGACCATGCCAAGGCTACGGAGTGTTTTTACCAGGCAGCGGTGCGTGGTAATGCTAACGGGCAGTACAACCTGGGCCGTAGCTACTACCACGGGCTGGGCGTGCCGGTAGACCATGATCAGGCTCGTCTGTGGATTGGCCGCGCCGCGGCACAGGGGCACCAGAATGCCGCCGCTTTCATGTCAGATAATCACTGGAACTGATTTACAACTATTCGTCGTCATGCGGCCGTGCCTTCGGGTACGGCCATTTGACTGAATAACTTCCGATAATTATGAATCGCAGTACATCTTCTCCGGCTTCCCGGCCTAGACCATGGGGCGCTTTCTGGAGCCTCAGCATCATTCAGTCCATGAACTCCCTCAACGAGAAAGGGGTTCAGTTCATGCTCATTGCATTAGGTATATGGATGGCGAAGGAATTGCAGTATCCGCTTTCTGTACTGATTGTGCTGCCTTTCGTTCTCTTTTCTCCACTTGCCGGCTGGTTGGCAGACAGGTATTGCAAGACTCGTCTGCTACAGGCGATGGTACTGTTGCAGGTCTTCGTGCTGGCAGGGATGACCGCCGGATTGTTTATGCACAATCTGTGGCTGACAGTGGGCTTTTTTACTGTGTTTTGCGTGCAGGCTATGTTCTTCAGCCCTGCCAAGAAAGGACTGGTAAAGGATATTGTTGGCTCCGAAAATATAGGTTTTGCCAGCGGTATTCTGGAAATTACCTCGATGCTGGCTCTTCTGCTGGGGCAGATTGGTGCTCTGTTTATTGTGTATAAACTGCTTCGCATGTGGGGACCCTCTGCGGGATACGAGGCTGCGGCATGGCCCTGTGCAGTCTGTATGTGCGGAGCTGTTCTGGTATTTATCCTCAGCTTGTTCATACCCCGTTTTCAGCCGGAGAGCACGCGCCCCTTTACCTGGAGCCTTTTGTGGGAGCACTTTGCCCAGCTACGCATGCTCTGGCGTGTTCCCGTACTGCGCAACAGTGAGATAGGTATCGGTTATTTCTGGTTTATTGCAGGAACAATGATGTTGATAGCCCTGCAGATGGCGGCGGAGGCGCATCCCGTAGGCTCATCGACGGATTTCATGCAAGTGCTGGGTCAGCAGAAGGATTCCGCTCTGCTGATAGCCTGGATTAGTGGCGGTTCCATCCTGGGTGGTGTGCTGGCATCCGTCATCTGTGCAGGGAGAATTCGCACATGGGTTGCGACAGCCGGCGGTATCGGCATGACTGTAGGATGCCTGTTGCTGGCACTTATTCCATATGGTACACCGGTCTTTTTCCTTACTCTGTCGCTCACAGGATTCACGGCAGCGGGGTATCTGGTGCCGCTCAATGCTCTGTTGCAAGATCGCGCGGATAACGATAAGCGAGGGGATGTGATAGCCGCGGGAAATCTTGTGGATTGTTTTCTGGGGATTATGTCTGTTGCAGTACAGGCCGGTATGAAAGTTGCCGGCATGAGCCCACAGTTGCAATGCGGGGTGCTTGCTGTTACCAGTGCGCTGATGGCTCTGTTCATTTATCGCAATACTCGCACGCTTGTCTGAATAGATGCTTGCACTCGTTGGTAAAATCTGATAAACTCGCCCCACCGTGAAACGCACTCTTACACTCTCTCTTGCCTTGCTGGCTCTGGTTTCCTGCAGTATCGAACAGCGCCTGGCCAGAACATCTGCGGAGATTGAGGATATTTTTGCAGCTGCCAGAGATTGGGAACAGTTGCCCCTTCGCACGATATCCTGGAATCAGGCTCTTTCCATTATCCGGGAGAAAAACAACGAACTGCGTAAGCTGGAGTCTTCTATCAGGCGCAATGAGCGAGAGGAACTCAGTGTCTATACGGATATGATACCCGGTGTATCCTATTATGGCTACATGACCAAGAGTATCAATGATGTTGTCAGTGCTTATTCTTCCGACGATGTCAATTCCACGATTAATGTGACGTTTAATCTGCCCTCGCTTACCAATATTCCCTATCGCGTGTATTCTGCCCGCGCTAATACATACGCTGCAATGAAAATGAAGGAAGGTAAAGAGCGCGAACTGATGGCGGATCTTTATCAAAATGCCCGCTCGCGCGAGCTGGAGTTGCGTACGCGCGCACTCAAAGAGAAAACTCCGGATATGACGGAGCAGACGCGTATGCTCAACAAGACCGCCGCTATGCAGGCAGATGCAGCCCATTGGAAAGCCATGGCAGATATGCTGGGCGATTACTCCGCTCGGTGGCAGATTTTGCCGGAGTCTCTACCCCGTATCAAGTGGTCGGATTATAGCCGCCGCCTTAAAAAGCTCGACCCGCTCACCGTTAGCCGCTTTGCACTCCAGCTGGAGCGTGCGCGCCTGGGCATGTACGGAATAGCACTGCAATATCTGCCCACTATTAATACGAATCTCTACAGCCCCTCGCTCTTCTCGTCTTCCGGTGGTTCCTACCAGGGCACCTTCCTGGATGGGGAAGATACCAGAATCAACCTCAATGTAAGTTATACTCTGGATACCCAGCTGGATACCTGGAACTCTTACCAGGACCGTAAGGCCGATTATGAGCAGACTAAAAGAGAGGTGAAGGCTTCCATCATGGAGCATAAGAGAAAGCTCGCCCTGCTGCGTCGCAGTGTGGAAGATTATAGTAGCTGGAAAAGCTACATGGAGAAACGCATTCGCTACACCCGGGAAACGCCTGTCACCACAGCAGATGAGCAGCTGACCCGCGACAAAGCTCTGCACGATATGCGTATGGAGATGCTCAATCAGGAGACTAAGTCCATTGAGTCTGAGGCAGCCGTGTTGTTGGAGTACGGGTTACCTTGATTCATCAATCGCATTTGGATTTCTGAGTCGCCTTCTTTTGACGGGGCTCTGACTTTGTGTCCCCCTTCTTGTCTGTCGCAGAAGGTCTCGAGCCTCCCAGCCTGCGGTCCAAACCGAACTTCCACTGGAGGTCATCTATTTTGCCATAGATGAGAATGTCAATCATGAAATCCGAGAGGAAGGTGAGGGGGGAAATCATGAGGGTGGGAAGACTGGTGATACTGGGCCACAGGTTACCACGTATGTAAGTGGAGTTGAGATCCACGTCCAATTTCATCTTGATATTAAGGTTATAGCCCAGAGCCTTCATGTCGTAGGCGCGCAGGTGCCCTCCGGCAATGGCAAATTTTGCGTATGCGTCCTGGATATCGTAGGCGAATATGTGGTTATAGCCGGGGATGTGTTTGGCCTGATTACCGATATTGGTGATAGCATTGCCTGTGCCTGAGAAGATGTTGGATATAGCGCCGGTATTCTGCCCCTTTTCCTGTTGTTTGGCGGCAGATTCAAACAACGAGAGCATGGAGGGTAAATCCGACACAAGGGAAGCTATGGGTTGGAAGAGGGTAAAGCCCATCAGGTCGCCGTTGACAACACTTACCTCACCATATCCCTGTATGTCATTCACATCCGGGGTGGGCGAGTGGAAGCGCAGTGTACCATTACAGAGCGCAGAGCTGTATTCCGTACCATAGGAGGCCAGAATATTCTTCAGGTTCATGTTCGTCGCCGTTACGTTGCCGTCAAAGGCCGTCCGTTTACCACTGAAATCAATCTTAACAGCCGCATTCAGCACGCCTTCCCAGCTTGCCGCATTCATGTGGTCCAGCATCACGTAGTCATCCGTCAGCCGTATAAAGCCACTGAATCGTTCCAGCGGTATAGTTGTCCCCAGAAAACGCAGACCCGCTTTCTGTGGAACTTCCGCACGGATGAGGCCACTCATGGGGCGTTTACAATCCGAATAGATGGGGAACACGCAGCTCCGGGTCTCGACTTTTGCCGGGTAGGGCAATACGATGTCGGCCATGAAGTGTTGCAGGGGGGCATAATACATGCCGAGGGAATAGGCCGGGTAGACAGTACCTTTTATGTTGACCAGTTCCACAAAGCTGTTTTCGACATCGATGATGACGGCATCGCCCGTCATGGAGGTATTGGTATGCGCGTTGAGTATCCGGCGAAGGGCTGTTTTATCCGCTACCAGGTCATCATACTTCTGCCTGGCAAACCAGGGGCGGTTGTCGAAGCGCATGAAGATATTGCCGATGGTGACGGCACATTCATCCTTCGGGATGGCCTTCGTTCCGTCCGATTCGGGGTAACGCACCTTTGCCCGCACATAGCAGGTGGCATGTTCTGCCAGTGTGTACGGGTCTTTGCCCAGGTCTGTTCGCACGGTCTCTTTCCCATCTTTTTCGTCCAGAATGGCACTGAGCTGGTAGCCTACACGGCGCAGCTCTACATCGCAGTAGGAATCCACGCTCAGACCGGAAGCGTAATCAACTTTTACATCAATGTTCGTTACAATGTTGCGGCTTTCGTCTGTAAAGTTAAAATCGCGAATGATGCCGTGTGCTGTTTGTGAGTCGATGAGTCGGTCGACGATATCTGCCCGGATGGTGTTATTGCCCGTTACTCTCAGGCGGCCTTCCGTATTACCTTTCACCAGGCCGTCAAATACATCCTTTCCATGGGTTACGTTCAGTTTCGCCGTGTAATCGTATGTATCATCTCCGGCCGGACGGAAATTCACATCAGCCATCACTCCGATGGCGACAGGCTCTTTGTTGAATGCCTTGATTTTTACAGGAATACGCTCCAGTTGGGGAACGTTGATATGCATATCTACCCGAGCGGCTCTGCCTCGCCGGGTATCGAATACCAATTCACCCTCTGCTTTTAGTTTTTCCGGAAGCTTGAGCTGGGGAATATCTATGCTGAAATGTTTCAGAATGTCTCCAAAAGAGGCGGGGAAAAGTTCCAGTCGGATGTCTGAGAGCGTTGGGAAATCCGTATTTGTCCAGTCGATATCGGTACGGAGGCTGTTTGTCTGCTCTGTTGCGTTTTCCGTGGAGAAGGCGAGGGCAGCCTGGCCTTTCTGGCCTTCTGCTAGGGATAGCCCGGCGTCCAGACTTCCAAATGTCTTGTCCCGGACGATGAGTCGATTTATCCGTCCGCCCGCCTCAACTTTGTTGAATATATCAGCGATGTTTGCGGCCAGCGGTTGTAAGTCGGAGATATCTTTAATCTGCAATCGGGTTTGTTCTGCCTGGAAGTCCCCATGTTGAATATGGGCAGCTGTCGCTTCTGCCTGTAGTGTTGCAAGCCGGAGGTGGTCGGGGCTACATATAATGTCCTGAGTTTGCAGATGAAGATTTGTATCGCAGATACGGAGTTCACCTGCTTCCAGTCCGCCCAGGAGCATTTCTGTTCCGGGAGTCAGCTCCAATCTGCCAATCTTCAGTGTTCCGTCCCTGTAGTCGATGTCCCCGGCGGATAATTTTAAATCAATAGATTGCGCCCGGAGGTCAGATGCAATATTGAGTTCCTGTGCAGAGAAGGCGAGCGATACGCTTTCTGCTCCGGTCGGAACTTTGTTCTCATCCTGTTGCAGTCCAAGCAGCTCCAGAGCCAGTCTGGGGCTGGTCAGGCGGGTGTCATTGAGGGTCAGACTATCCGGTTCCAGCACGAACGACAGTTGGTATATGTTAGGGGTGAACTCTTGCCAATTGGTCTGGCCCGGGGTGAAGTCCGGGGTGTTCAGCCTGGCGGAAGCCTGTAATTTGACTCTCTTGCCGGGGGTGATGTTGGCCGGGATGCTCAGCGGCTCCTGTGTGAATTTATTGATGAGAGCCAGTGTTTTATCAACATCCAGATTGGCAGAGAGTCTGGCCTCGCCTTCTCCGTTGTTGGCTGTTGCTGTCAGGTTGAGGTGATTATCATCGAATTGAATTCCCAAGCTGTTAAGGTTAAAATTACCATCTTTGTAGAAGAACCCGAGAGTCATTCTGTCAATTCGGGTATCTTCTACATAAAGGTCTCGTTGTTCCAGCTCGCCATTGAGAATCAGGTTGCTGAGTGAGAAATTCGACTCAAAAGCAACGGTGCCCCGCAGGGTGATGAGCGGGGCTTTATCCGCTGCATGGCTCAGTTTTTTCAGGACTCCGGCATTTTCTTCGCCCAGAAGTTCTGTCATCATGGGCACAAGGGCGGCGTTGCTCCGGAAGTCGAAGCCCAGGTGCCGAAGCTGTATATCATAAGCACCCTGCAAAGATGCGGCAGAGGGCGGCTCTATTGTCTCAAAACTCAGGGTGTTAATGGTAAGTGTCTTGTTTTTGTATGCCAGGTCTGCTCTCGCATTGCGAAACTTGAAGATGTGGTAATCATAACGTGGAACCACGGCGTTGACGGAGATTGTTACATCCTGCGATATTGTCATGTTCACACGCAGATGTGGCTTTTCTTCCGGTGCCCAATTCTGGGTTTTGATAATGTGGTACGCTTTGTCGGTGTAGGGGGTTATCCGCGTCAGCAGTTCCGATAGGTTTACCTTTCTACCCTCGGACAGGGGGGCTTCTTTTTCGCCGCTCTGTGGGGGCGCAATATTATCAATATCCCCGCTCACTCGCAGATCGATGCCTGCAAGATTCATTTTGGCCGAGTTTATGCGGATGTCGCCGCCCGATGTGAACGTGGCAGATATCAGAATGTCATCCAGCAGAAGATGCTCCCCGGGATTATCTGAGACCGGCAGATTTATCCGGGCACGTTTAAGCTCTGCGGACTTTACCGATGCTTCTCCCTTAAAAATCAATCGGAACGCGCTGATAGCCACAGTGGCGGATTTTGCCCGGAGCAGGGGGGGGCTATCTTCTGTACTGTCGCTGTAAATTCGAATACCCTCGGCCTTAAGTGCCAGCCCCTGGTAGGGCGCCAGCCGTACGGCGTCCAGACGGAGTGCTACTCCGTGCTCTGCTGCAATCTGCTCAACTTTTCGCAGGATGCTGTCCGGCAGTCCCACCAGAGAAAGCCAGCCCACTGTGATACAGAAAAACAGAAAACCCACCAAGCATGCGGTTGGCACCCGGGAGCCAACACGACGAATGGTGAGTTTGCTGCTCATGGTCTCTGTGCTATGTAGCGCCTTACTTAAATTTCAGGGTCGGTCTCTCCCTCCGGCAGCGGGGGCGCTTTGGGGAGATTCTTGTCGATATCTTCCAGCAGGTTGACTAAATCCACCCCTCGCTGTGCGGAATTGTCGTGCTTAAAGGTGAGGCGCGGCGTGTTGCGCAGCACAACACGCTTGCTGACTGCCTTCTGTATGAGCCCCCGATTGCGCGTCAGTTTGTCAATGACCTGCGCCGGGGACATACGGCCAACTACACCGACCCAGACGCGGCCTTCCTTCAGGTCTTCTGTAATTTCGACCTGGAGGATGGAAACGATGGTGCCATTCCACTCAAACTCCTTTTGCACAAAGGAGCCTATTTCTCGCTTCATCAGCTCGTTTACTTTGTCGAGTCGGCGTGTTGCCATAGTTTGTGTTCTTACAGGGTTTGCTTAATCTTCTCGAGGGTATAGCATTCGATGATGTCGCCTTCCTCGTAGTCGTTGTAGTCTGCCAGGCGGATACCGCATTCCAGACCGGCTTTGACCTCTTCCACCTCGTCCTGGAAGCGGCGCAGGGTAGACATCTTGCCGTCGAATACAACCTGACCATCGCGCAGTACGCGAGCCTCTGCTGTGCGCAGCATTTTGCCGTCCGATACATAAGACCCCGCTGCGCGGCCTTTGTTCAACTTGAAGACCTGGCGAATCTCGGCATGACCCAGAATTGTCTCGCGCGTCTCGGGCTCCAGCAAGCCGAGCATAGCGTCCTTCACCTGGTCGATGAGCTCGTACACGATAGAGTAAATCTTCACTTGCACGCCTTCGCGCTTCACGGCCTTCACGGCGTTGCTCTCCACCTTCACATTGAAGCCGAGGATAACGGCATCTGATGAGGAGGCCAGCAGAATATCGCTCTCCGAGATGGGGCCGGCTGCTGCTCCGATGAACTGGCACTCCACTTTCTCGCTTTCGATGTCCAGAATAGCCTTCTTAATGGCCTCCACAGAACCCTGTACGTCACCCTTCAAGTAGAGCTTCAGTACAGCCTTCTGGCTGCCATCACCCATCATGGCCAGAATGTCTTCCATGCGGGAACGACGGGGTGCACTGAGACGCTGCTGGCGCAGCTCCTCTTGGCGTTCTTCGGCGAGGCGGCGAGCCTCACGCTCATTTTTCATCTCCACCAGCTCATCACCGACATTGGGGGTCTGAAGGAAGCCGGACACTTCGGCAGGCATGCCGGGGGTTACTTTCTTAATGGCTTTGCCCTGGTCGTTAAAAAGCGTTTTGATTTTACCGGCGTAGGGGCCGCAGATGAAGGGCATACCCACTTTGAGGGTACCGCTCTGCACGATAACGGTGGCGGAGCTGCCTTTACCCTGTTCCATACGGGCTTCAATGATAGAGGCTCGGCAGTTGGCGCGGGGATTGGCCTTGAGCTCCAGCACTTCCGCCTGCAGGCAGAGCAGGTCGAGCAGGTTGTCTATGCCGTCACCCGTGTGGGCGGACACGTCCACGCACTCGATGTCGCCGCCGAAATCTGTGGGCATCAGCCCTTCCTCCATCAGCTGGGTACGCACGCGCACGGGGTCTGCTGCAGGAAGGTCGCACTTGTTTACAGCCACGATAATGGTCTTACCGGCGGCCTTGGCATGTGTGATGGCCTCGCGTGTCTGCGGCATGATACCATCGTTGGCAGCCACGACCAGCACCACAATGTCTGTCACGTCCGCGCCGCGGGCGCGCATTTCGGTAAAGATGGCGTGCCCGGGAGTGTCGATAAAGGTAAGGATGTTGCCTCCATGGTCTACAGAGTAGGCCCCGATGTGTTGGGTAATGCCGCCGGCTTCACCAGCTACAACCTTGGTACGACGAATGTAGTCCAGAAGGGAGGTCTTGCCATGGTCCACATGGCCCATGACGGTGATAATGGGAGTACGCACTTTCAGAGCATCCTCCGGTTCCTCTTCTACGGCAACGGGTTCCGGCTCCTTCACTACTTCCACAGGAGCCTTGACTCCGGCTCCTTTCTCTCGCTTGACTCGCTCGAAGGCGTAGCCGTGCTTTTCGCACAGGGCTGCCACCTGGTCGCTGTCCAGCGATGTAGCGGGGTTGGCAAAAACACCCATGGGCATCAGCTCAGCAATGAGCTTAAAGGGCTTCAGTCCCATGGCTGCTGCCAGTTCCGCGACGGATACAGGGGGCTTCACATTAATAATCTTGTCGCCGGCCGGTTCCGTTGCTACCGGGGCGGGAGCCGGAGCAGGGGTCTCTTTGGGCTCAGGGGCCGGTGCCGGTGTCGGAGTCGGTGTCGGAGTCGGTTTGGGGGCGGGCGCTGCCTTTTTGCGCTGTGGATTCAGCAAATCCAGAGCGGCTTTTTTCGGGGCGGCTGCATTTCGAGCCGCTGCCTGCTTGGGCGCGGGGTCTGCCGCTTTGCGGGGGGTGGCCGCGGGCTTGCTGCCGGCCGTTGCCGGCGCCTGAGCCTGGCGATTGTTGCCGGCGGACGGTGCCTGGCGCTTCTTCTTTGTTCCACCGAGAAGGTCCAGAACCTCGGGCTTTTTCTTCTGGTCAGACATGTGGGGAAAAATCGTTATGCTTAATTTGAGTTACCTGTGTAACCGGCTGTATTTATGCATTTTTTGCCTTGTCCACGATAGCAAATGCCTGGTCCTCGCTGATTCCCAGAGCATCCACCAGGTCTTCGGGCTGCACATAGCTGGCAATGCCTTGCACGGTGGTGAAGCCGGCTTCAATCATTTTGGTGGCCAGTTCGGGTGACACATCCAGAGCCGTTACCAGCTCGCTGGCACCTTCGGAGGCCAGGTTCTTGGTGCGGGTCATGTTGTCGTAGGGCTCCACACGCACCTCCCAGCGCTCGCCGGGGGAAGAGATGAGGCGACCGGTCAGGCGCACATTCTGGCCGCGGCGACCCTTGGCTTTGGCTGCGGCTTTGTCGTCTGCCACATAGACCGTCACGAGGCGGGCGGCGTTGTCTATCTCAATCTTGATGGGGTCGATGGGAGCCAGAGATTCCTGCACCATGGCGGCTTTGTCGTCGGTGTACTCAATGATGTCCACCTTCTCGCGGTTCAGCTCGTTGACTACGTTCTTCACGCGGGCACCGCGTGTACCCACACAGGCACCGATGGCGTCCACATTCGGATCCTCGCTGCGCACCACCATCTTGGTGCGGTAGCCGGCTTCGCGCACGATGTTGACTATCTCCACGGTGTTATCATAAATCTCCATCACCTCGCTTTCAAAAAGGCGACGTACAAGGTTCGGGTGGCTGCGGGAAAGGATGAGCTCGTGGCCGCGTGCACCATCTCGCACTTCCACTACGTAGAACCGCAGCTGGTCGCCCGCACTGTAATCCTCTCCGGGGATACGCTGGCGCAGCGGTACAATGCCTTCAAACTTATCGACTTCCACGATTACATCCCCCTTGTCGTAGCGGCGCACGGTGCCGGTAACCAGTTCTCCCACACGATCCTTGAATGCATCGGCCAGCATTTCCTGCTCGGCTTTGCGAATGCGCTGCTGCATGGTCTGGCGGGCTGTCTGCACGGCAATACGTCCAAAGTCCTTGGGCGTGATGTTCATGGTGATATTCTGGCCGGGCTCAATGGTCTTGCCCTTGCGTGCTGCCATCTCGGCTGCTACGGAGAACTTCACCTCATTCCAGGGGTCACTGAAATCATCATCCTCAACCACCAGCATGCGGGCTTTGATTTTCACGCTGTTCTTCTGTGGGTCGATTACAGCTTTGATATGGCGAATGCGATCTGCACCGTCCACCATTTTGGAATAGGCGGTGAGGAAGGAAGCTTCAAGAGCCTGCAGTACTCGTTCGCGGGTAATGTCTTTTTCGCGAACGTAGAAATCGATCAGAGCGGAGATGTCTGTGGCTGCCATGGTGATTGTTATAGATGTGTGATTTTCAACCGGCTATAAAAAAAGAGCGGGTCACAGACCCGCCCCAATCTCATCAGACCGGAACTTGTACGAGCTCATCCTAGCGTAATCGTGCTCACCTGTCAAGCAAAATGCTGTGCTCATGTCGAATTTCTTGCGCGGCAAAGTACGAATCAGGGTTGCTTTTGTGGTGTCTCGTTTGCCTCTGTGGGGGGTGCATAGATAACCGCCGGATTGATTTTGGGGATAACATTCACACTGCGGATGGGTTTTCCTGTGGCGCGGGAGTGCTCCAGAATCATAGCCAGACGCGCCATCTGGTCCTTAATGTTGTATACCTGCATGAGGACTTCCGCTCCGTTCTCCAGGGTAAGGATGAGTTTCCATTCCTTGGGGCGGAAAATTTCCTGTATGGCGGGAATTTCTGTCAGGTTGTAGGCGTTGGATGCAGCGATAAGTTCTTTAATGGGGCGGCATTTATCTTCTGCAATGACGGCACCGGATACAAGTTCCCGTACATCTTCCGGCTGGA
Organism: Akkermansia sp.; assembly: GCA_017415555.1. Taxonomy (GTDB): domain Bacteria; phylum Verrucomicrobiota; class Verrucomicrobiia; order Verrucomicrobiales; family Akkermansiaceae; genus Akkermansia. The sequence goes on along the minus strand of JAFQGF010000040.1, from coordinate 76,765 downwards.
GGTACCAAGTGGGAGCGTTAAGGAAATTGCGATGGTATTTTTCCTCCACGGGGAAGAGGACTCCGGCAGGATCCATGAAGAGACGCGTACGGTTGCCGGTTTCCGCTCCGCTTTCCTGCTCGACGTAGACAACGGGGATGCGTTCCTCGATTTCGATATGCAGTGTTTCCGGCATTTCTGCACGGATGCTTGCTGCTGCAATGCAAGGGTTACTCAGCAGTTTCTTCTCCATGCTTTTTACATCAAGGGTAGCCATGTTGATGGCCTCGCGGATGCCGAGTATCTCCATGGTCTGAGCGCGGGAGATGAGCCCGTGGCGGGAGATGTAGTGGATGTTGTCGATGCTGAGACTGTATGCCTTCTCTACGGCATAGAAGAGAGAGTATGCAATACCAAATACAATCGGTGCCGCTATCAGCAGAATGAGCAGTATTTTTCTGAGGTGTCGTACTCCGCGCCGGAGCGCCAGCGCACTGAAGAGGCGATCCCGGAAGGAGAGCGCCTTCTCCAGTAGCTGCACATTCTCTTTTTTATCTGTGCGGTATTTATTCTGCTGCTTCATGCGGCGGGCAAGCGTCAGCCGCGCGGCTGATTAAGGGAGATTTCCGCGATGCGGGTGCAAAGTTCACCAAAGCTGATGCCGACTGCTGCGGCGGCCTTGGGGAAGAGGGAGGCGCTGGTCATGCCGGGGATGGTGTTGATTTCCAGAACATATGGCTTGCCGTCATCGGTAAGCAGTACGTCCACGCGCCCATAGACCTCCACGTTGAGAGCCTTGTAGGCAGCCAAGGCTGCTTCCTGTACGGCTTTTGTCTCCTCCGGGGTGATATCTGCCGGGCAGATGTAGTCGGAGCCGACGCCACCGGAAAGGGCGGGGTACTTGTTTGCGAAATCGTAGAATCCTTCCCTGGGGGCAATGTGGATGACGGGGAGGGCCGTGCCATCAAAAATAGCAACCGTCAGCTCCTTGCCGGCGATGTATTCCTCGACTAGCAAATCCGTGCCGTATTTTGCGGCTTCTGCCACGGCGGCGGGCAGCTCTTCCTCGCTCTTCACAATGCTCACGCCCACGGAGGAGCCTTCGCACGGAGGTTTAATCACGCAGGGAACACCTATGGTGGGCATTTCTCCGCTGCCGATAACCTCATCTTTGGGGGTGGGAACGCCCGCGGCAAAGAAGGCTCTCTTGGTGAGAATCTTATCGAAGCAGTTGCGGCTAGTTTCGGAGCCGGCACCGGTGTAGGGAATACCCAGCTCTTCCAGGTAAGCCTGCAGGCCGCCATCCTCGCCGTAGGTTCCGTGAATCATGTTGTAGCACAGTTCGGTGCCCTCGGGGATGGCGGGGCGAACATTTTCCACGATGACGGGCGTCACACGGGTGAACCCTTCTGCTCGCAGTGCCTCCAGAACGGCATTGCCGGATACGAGGGAAACCTCACGCTCGGAACCGGGACCACCCATCAGCAGGGCTATGGCTGTGTCTTTTGTAAGTGTTTTCATATACAGATTTAATATCAGAATTCCGCTTCACGGTCGCCAATGACCTGAACTTCGGTGCGAAGGGTGATGCCGCGCTCTGCCTTCACCTTGTTTCGAATGAAATCGATGAGTTCCGTCACATCTGTAGCCTTGGCTTTGTTAATGTTGACGATGAAGTTGGCGTGCATGGGGGATACCTGGGCACCACCAATGGTGTAGCCCTTGAGCCCGAGCTCATCGATGAGCTTACCGGCAGGGATTTCGGGGGGATTCACGAAGGTGCAGCCTGCGCTGGGTTCCAGCGGCTGGCTTGCCTTACGCCGTATGCGGCTGTCTTCGGTGCGGGCTTCGATTTCCGCCGGATTGCCGGGGGTGCCGCAGAAAGTAGCCTGCATGACGATGTTGTGCTCAAAGTCGGGAATGAGGCGGTATTGGGCCGGGCGCATGCTTTCCTTTTCGAACTCAATGATGTCGCCATCGTCATTCAGTGCCAGGGCGGAGCGGAATACGCTCCACATGTCACCTCCCATGGCTCCTGCGTTCTGCCGGAGGCTGCCTCCCACATAACCGGGAATGCCGTCCATCCATTCGAAGCCGCTGATGCCGTTCTGCGCGGCAAAGGCGGCCAGTTTCTTGAGTTTAACGCCGGCACCGGCAATAATCTTGTTGCCGCGCATCTCCAGTTTCCGGAACTCGCCGGCAGCGGGGTGTATCACGGCACCACGGATACCGCCTTCGCGGACGATGAGGTTGGAACCGCGACCCACGGTGTGTACGGGGATGTTGCGATCCTTGAAGAAGTTGACCACATTCTGCATGCACTCGAAGCTGTCCGGCTCAATCCAGTACTGAGCCTCGCCGCCGACGCCGCATGTGGTATGCCGGCTCATCGGTTCGTAGAGGCGGCAGGTGAAGCCGCTGCCGCACTCCTGCTGCATCTCTGCCAGCACGCGCAGGTCTGCTGCAATCTTCTTACCGGCTTCGTGCACATTGCCTGCACCCAGGGTGATGAAGAGGTCGCCGGGACGCAGGATATTGCCCACCACGTGGTGAGCCAGAGCCAGGTTGGGAAGGAACTCGGCATCCACCGGGCCATGCTCCAGTACGGCGTCTACAATAGTTTGCCCGCTGATGCCGGGAATCGGGGGTTCACTGGCAGGATATACATCTGCCACATACAGCTTATCCACATTCTGTAGCACACGGCCAAAGTCATCGCGCAGCAGCTGTGTGCGCGTGTAACGGTGTGGCTGGAAAAGCACGATGAGGCGCCCCGGCTTGAGGCTCTGTGCCGTTTGCAGGGTGGCCGCAATTTCCGTGGGGTGGTGCCCATAGTCGTCCACGATGCGGTAGTCGCGGGAGAGGTACTTGGTTTCGAAGCGTCGGCGGGCTCCGGCGAAGCTTACAAGTCCTCGGGTAATGCTGGCAAAGTCGCAGCCCAGCTCCAGAGCCAGGGCAGTGGCTGCAAGAGAGTTGAGCACATTATGACGGCCGGGGATACCCAGCTCTACTCGTCCCAGGGGCTTCCCCTTGTGGTTAATGGTGTAGAGGGTGCGGCCGCGTTTGACGGTGACGTCCGTTGCGGTGTAGTCGGCATCCTGCCAGCCGTAGGAAATGGTGTTGGGGTACTGGGAGCACACATCAGCGGCACCGGCATCTGACTTGCAGTAGATGAGCTTGCCGCGAGTCTGGCGGCAAAGGCGGTGGAACACGCTCTTGATGTGGTCGAGATCGCGGTAGAAGTCCAGGTGCTCTGCCTCAATATTAAGGATGATACTGTGCTCCGGGATGTAGTTGACGAGCGTGCCGTCACTCTCATCACCCTCGGCTACCAGGTATTCGCTGTCCTGCGTCCAGTGAGCATTGGCTCCCAATACGGGAATTTCAGCACCCACATAGTGGCAGGGGCGCATGCGTCCCTCTCGGAGCAGGTGAGCACTCATGGCGGAGGTGGTCGTCTTGCCGTGTGTACCGGCAACAACAACGCCTTTCTTGTTGTTGAGAATGGCAGCCAGGCATTCGGCTCTGCGCAGGCACAGGCAGTTGTTCCGGCGTGCAGCTGCCAGAGCTACGTTTTCCTCGCGAATGGCGCTGGAATAGATGACAACCTCGGCATCGCTCACAGAAGCTGCACTGTGGGGGCAGGAGAACACAAGCCCCGCTTGCTGCAGGCGCTCGGTTTCATCGCTCGTTACTCGGTCGCAGCCACTTACGCGGTGCCCCATTTCCAGAAGCATGCGTGCCAGGCCGCTCATGCCGGCACCGGCTACTCCGATGAGATGAATGCGTACGGGATTGTCCCGATCCAGAAGCCTTTTGCGTAACTGTTCAATCATAGCTCTTGCGCGTTATTATACCCGATTGAGTCATACAATCAAGACAAATCTCATGAACGCCCCGTCAATTTGTCCGTTTTTTGAATACTGCGCTCTCCGGCTCTGTCTGTTATTAATATGTTGTCCGTGCCGGAAGAATTGGGCTTTTTTTTGAGAAAGTGACCGGTAAATTCAAATTTGAGAGCGTGTCCGTGATGTAGCTTGCAGATGGAGCATTGTTCCTTTGTGTATGCTGTTTTTCCACATACGCATATTTGGCTTTATCTCTGGCAAAAAACTAGGTAAAATGTGTGCATGAGCAAGGAGAACGCGGGCGCAAGCATACGCATACGTGGAGCTAAGGAGCATAACCTCAAGAATATCAATGTGGATATACCCTTGGGGGCAATTACTGTTGTGACCGGACCCAGTGGTAGTGGCAAGACTTCTCTGGCCATGAGTACTCTCTATGCGGAGGGGCAGCGCCGCTATGTGGAAACCTTCTCGCCCTATGTCCGCCAGTTTATGGATCGCATGGACAGGCCTGATGTGGAGGCTGTGGAAAATGTGCCGCCGGCCATTGCTCTGGGGCAGCGCAACTCTGTGAAGAATTCCCGCTCTACCGTGGGAACCATGACAGGTATTACAGAGTACCTCAAGATTATCTTTTCCCGGCTGGCTGTGGGCCGCGATGCGGAAGGCCGGGAGGTGCGGCCTGCTACACCACAGGGCGTAGCATCTCAGTTGCTTGCGGAAGCAGAGGGGGATGAGGTGCTGGTGTGTTTTGCGGTGCGCCCGGTTGGTTCGTTTGATGAAATGGTGCAGGCTCTGCAGGGACAGGGCTACCTGCGCGTGTATTGTCGTGGTGAGGTGGTACGACTGGACGCCGCAACGGAGGCTATGCTGGGTATGGAACGCTGGCTGGTGCTGCAGGACCGCGTAAAACTCCGCCCGGAGGCGAGCCCGCGTCTGACGGAAGCTGTGGAAACGGCTCTGCGCCTGGGGCAGGATGTCGTCTATACAGCCTTGCGAACGGATGGCGGCTGGGGCGAGCTGCGAGAGTTCCGCAGTGACTGGTACCCACTCGCGGAGCCGCGACCGGGCTTGTTCAGCGGCAATTCTCCGCTTGGTGCCTGCCCTGCATGCAAGGGCTATGGCCGCGCTATCACCTACGATTACAACCGCGGCATTGTGCCGGATATCAGTATAGCAGATGGGGCTCTGAAGATGCTTTCCTCGCAAACACTTTCTATCTGCTATGGTGACTTCCTGCGTGCCAACAAGCGCCACAAAGCAGTACGCATGAATGTGCCTTGGCAGAACCTGACCCAGAAGGAGAAAGACTGGGTGTTTTATGGAAACTGCGGCGAGCTGGATCCCTACACAGCCTCCGACCACGACCTCTGGTATGGCTACAAGGGTATCTTTGATGACATGGAAAAACATGCTCACAAAATGACTGTGCGTGTGTTTCTGTCCTATTATCGCGTTTACAGCGTCTGTCCGGAATGCCATGGCGGCCGCCTTCGCCCGGAAGCTCTGGCCTTCACCATAGGCGGGCTTACTGTTCCGCAGGTCATGGCGTTGCCCATGGTGGAGTTTCTGCCGTGGCTGGATACCCATGTGTTGCCGGCAACCGGGGAAGACCGCTCTCTGGCACAGGGCGTGCGGGAGCTGCGCAGCCGCGTGACCTATCTGTGCGAGGTGGGGTTGGGCTATATTGCAGCCAACCGGCTGACTCGCTCTCTGTCCGGCGGTGAGATTGAGCGCGTGAGCCTCACGGCCTGCCTGGGGGCGGCTCTGACGGAAACGCTTTTTGTGCTGGATGAACCCACGGTGGGGCTTCACTCCCGGGATACGGCGCGGCTTGTTTCTGCCATGCGACGCCTGGCTCATCGTGGTAACACGCTTGTAGTAGTGGAGCATGAGGAAGCCGTGATGCGCGCGGCTGATTACCTGGTGGATATGGGGCCGGCCAGTGGCTCGGCCGGTGGTGAGCTTGTGTACGCAGGCCCCCCCGCGGGTATTGCAGCGGCTTCTGCATCTCTTACGGGGAAGTATCTGAGCGGTGTTCGTCGTATTGCAGTTCCACACAGCCGCCGCAAAGTCAGGGGGAAAATTGCTATTCATGGTGCAGAATGCCACAACTTGCATGGGTTCGATGTGGATATTCCGCTGGGCGTGTATACTTGCCTGACAGGCGTGAGTGGCAGCGGCAAGAGCTCTCTGGCATGCCAGGTTCTCTATGGGGCGGTACATCCGGAAGCACTGGATGATGAGGAGGAAACGAGCGTCCAATCCATCACGGGGCTGGATGCCGTGCGGGATGTAGTACTTGTGGACCAGAGCCCCATTGTACGCACGCCTCGCTCCACTCCTGCCGTTTATATAGGAGTGTTCGAGGATATCCGTGCTTTATTTGTGGCTGAGCCCGCTGCGCAGGCCAGGGGGCTGAAACCCGGTTATTTTTCCTTCAATAGCGGGGATGGGCGCTGCCCCCGCTGTGCCGGCCTCGGGCAGGAGAAGGTGGAGATGCAGTTCCTCTCGGATATCTATGTGCCTTGTGCCCTCTGCCATGGTACCCGCTATACGGAGCAGGCTCTCACTATCACTCTGCTGGGCTACAACATGGCCGAGCTGTTGGCTATGGATATCCGCAGTGCTCAACGCCTCTTTGCCCGCGAAAAGAATGCTCGCGCCCGCCGTATTGCCGAGCGCCTGCAGGTGCTGGTGGATGTGGGGCTTGGCCACCTGGGGCTCGGCCAGCCGCTTAATACGCTGTCCGGTGGCGAGAATCAACGCCTGAAGCTGGCTCACATTCTGGTGGATACTCTTACGGCGGAACATACGGAGCAGGGCTGCCTGCTGATATTGGATGAACCGGGTACCGGCCTGCATTTCAGTGATCTGGAGGTGTTACTGAGTGTCTTTAATCGACTGGTGGAGCAGGGGAATACCCTGCTTGTCATTGAGCACAATCTTGAGCTTATCAAATGTGCTGACTATGTGATAGACCTGGGGCCCGAGGGCGGTACCGGCGGTGGTAATATCGTGGTGCAGGGAACACCCGAGCAGGTGGCGAACAGTGGACTGGGGTACACCGCCGGGTATCTGGCAGAGGTTCTGTATGGTGTGGGGGAGGTGAAATCTGCTGGTGTTGCAGATGAGACCGATGGAACAATGCCGGAGGGGGTGATTGCTCTGCGAGGCGCCCGGCACCACCAGCTCAAGAATATAGATGTGGATATCCCCCGCAATGAGATGACCGTTGTGACCGGCCTCTCCGGCAGTGGTAAGAGCACGCTGGCTTTTGATATCGTCTTTGCGGAGGGGCAGAAGCGTTTCATGGATGTGATGAGCCCCTACGCTCGTCAGTTCACGGAGCAGATGGAGACGCCGGATATTGACCGCCTGACCGGTCTGCCCCCGACTGTTGCCATTGAGCAGAACCGCTCCCGCGGCGGCTGCAAATCCACGGTGGGTACGGTGACGGAAATCTGGCAATTCCTGCGCCTGCTGTATGCCAAGCTGGGGCAGCCGCATTGTCCGCGTTGCAAAGTGCCGGTGGGGCGCCGTCTGCCGGAGGAGATTCGTGCTCTGGTGATGGCGGAGATTGACAAGAGGCCTGAGTCGCTGCTGATATCTGCTCCGGTTGTCCGAAACCGCAAGGGGCATTATGCCGACCTGGCTCGCTGGGCTGCGAAAAAGAAATATCCGTACATGATTGCGGATGGGCGCCTTTGTCGCACCGATGAGTTCTCCCCACTGGATCGATATTCAAACCACGATGTCGACATCGTGCTGGCAGAAATATGTGTGCAGGGAAATCACATTACCATGAACGGGCGAGATTGTGATTTTGCCGCCTTACAGGAAACCGTTGGGCGCGCATTGGAGATGGGGGATGGATTCCTGCGCCTGGTGCAGGGGGAAAAGAGCCAACTGCTCGGCACGCGTCTCACCTGCCCGCAGTGCGGGGAAAGCTATGCGGAGCCGGAACCCTCCACCTTCTCCTTCAATTCACCGCATGGCTGGTGTCCGGTGTGTGCCGGGCATGGTCGAGTGGCGGAAGTGGGTGGAAGTCGCAGGGATGACGAGAAACTCAGTGAGCTGGAGCGAGAGCTCCGCTACGACCGCGAGGTGGAAAAAGCCGCAGCGAAGGAGGAGGCCGTGAGCCGCCCGTGCCCTGCCTGCCACGGCAGGCGACTCAATGAGTTTGCTCTGGGCGTGACCCTTTTCGGTAAAAATATCGCCGAGGTGGGGAGTCTGGATGCTGTGCATGCTCAGGAGTTGGTAGGCAGCTGGCATTTCAGGGGGCGCGAGGCGGAGATTGCCCGCAACGTGGTGGCAGAAATTGCACCGCGTCTGCGTTTTCTGCAGCGCGTGGGGCTGGGCTATCTTTCTCTGGATCGCTCGGCTACCACCCTTTCCGGCGGCGAAACGCAGCGCATACGACTTGCTGCTCAACTGGGGTCGGAGTTGCGCGGTGTGCTTTATGTGCTGGATGAACCCACCATCGGTCTGCATCCGCGGGATAATGAGCGCCTTCTGTCCACCCTGGCTGATTTGAAGCAACGTGGTAACACTCTTCTGGTGGTGGAGCACGATGAGGATACCATGCGCCGTGCCGACCATATCATCGACCTGGGACCCGGGGCTGGCGTGCATGGCGGAGAAATCGTGGCGCAGGGAAGCTTCGACGAGGTGGCAGCCAACCCGGATTCTGTTACCGGACAGGCTTTGGCGGAGTCTCGCCGGCACCCGTACTGTGGCAAGTGGCTGCCGGTGAAGGATGCGGAATGGCTGGAGCTGACGGGATGCACCCTGCACAACCTGAAGGATGTACACTTGCGTGTCCCCCGTGCCCGATTGACGGTGGTGACCGGAGCATCCGGCGCAGGTAAAACCTCACTCATCACCGGTACGCTGGCTCCGGCGGTGCTGCATGCGCTGGGCACCCCCATCAGTCCCGAGGAACGTGCTGTGTGGAAGGACTCCCGTGGCCTGGACAGCGTGAGGGCTCTCTACCGCGTGGATCAATCACCGCTGGGTAAGACCCCTCGCTCTACCCCGGCGACCTATATCGGTATTTTTGACGAAATCCGTAAGCTTTTCGCTCAGAGTGCGGATGCCCGCCGCCTGGGCTTCGAGGCCGGGCGTTTCTCATTCAATACCTCTGCCGGTCATTGCGAAAGCTGCAAGGGTACCGGCTACCAGCGGCAGGAGATGGATTTCCTGCCGCCCTGTACAGTGCCGTGTGAGACATGCCGCGGCGCCCGCTATAATTCCCGTACTCTGCAAGTACGCTACAAGGGAAAGACTATCGCGGAAGTGCTGGACATGAACATGGAGGACGCCGCCGAATTCTTTGCCGGACAGCCTCGCCTGGCAGACCCGCTCAAGTTGCTCTGCGAGACGGGGCTCGGCTACCTCACCCTCGGCCAGGCCAGTAATACGCTTTCCGGCGGCGAGGCTCAGCGCATCAAGCTTGTGGCGGAGCTTATCAAAGGCCGTCGGGCTGCTCTGACGGCCATTCGCCGTGGGCGGGCTCTGCCGCAGGATCTCTACCTTATCGAGGAGCCCACCATCGGGCTGCATCCGCGCGATGTCCGTCAGCTGGTGGGGGTATTGCGCCGCCTGGTGGAGATGGGCAATACGGTTGTGGTCATCGAGCATAACCTGGAGCTTATATGCGAGGCAGACTACGTGATAGATGTCGGCCCCGGAGCCGGCGACGAGGGCGGAACAATTGTGGCCGAGGGTACCGTCCGACAGGTGGCTCGCAACAAAAACAGCATTACTGCTCCCTTCATTCGCACCGAGCTACAGAAATAAAAAGGCCCCGCCTTGTCGGCGGGGCGCTGAAAGGTGAGGCTCTCTCCGGCGTATCAGAATTTGTACTGCTCGCCGTAGCCGTAGTGCTCTGCGATGTAGTCCACGTCCTTGTCGCCACGGCCGGAGCAGTTGGCAAGGATGGCTCCTGTACCCATCTCGCGGGCTTTCCTCATGGCGAAGGCTAAGGCGTGGGAGCTTTCCAGAGCGGGGATGATACCCTCGTAGCGGCTGAGTTTGAAGAAGGCGTCCACTGCTTCCTCATCGCTCACGCTGTCGTATTGCACGCGGCCAATCTCGCGCAGGTAAGCGTGCTCGGGGCCTACGGAGGGGTAATCCAGCCCGCTGGCGATGGAGTACACCGGGGCGGGCTCGCCGGCACCATCCTTCAGCATAATGCTGTTGAAGCCGTGCATAATACCCTCCTCGCCGTATTTCATGGAAGCGGCGTGGTCACCCAGTTTGTCGCTCTTGCCCATGGGTTCAACGCCGTAGATGTCCACCGGGTCATCCAGGAATGCCGGGAACATACCCATGGCGTTGGAGCCACCGCCCACACAGGCACACACCACGTCCGGCAGGATGCCTGTCATCTCTATGAACTGGTCGCGGGCTTCTGCTCCCACCACCATCTGGAAGTCGCGTACCATCATGGGGAAAGGATGCGGCCCCAGCACAGAGCCAATGCAGTAGATGGCCGTTTTGTAGTCGCGCTGGTAGGCCTCGAAGGCGCTATCAACGGCTTCCTTCAGGGTTCTGAGGCCGTGCTTCACACATACCACATTGGCACCCAGCATCTTCATGCGGGTCACGTTCGGGGCCTGCTTGGCAATATCCACCTCGCCCATGTGGATTTCGCATTCCAGCCCGAAATAGGCAGCTGCCGTAGCCAGAGCCACGCCGTGCTGGCCGGCTCCGGTCTCGGCAATGATTTTCTTCTTGCCCATGAACTTGGCCAGAAGCCCTTCGCCCATACAATGATTGAGTTTGTGGGCACCCGTGTGATTCAAATCTTCGCGTTTCAGATAAATCTGGGCACCTCCGTTCAGTCGGGAAAGGCGCTCGCAGTGATAGACGGGGGTGGGGCGTCCCTGGAACTGCTTGCGGATGCGGCGCAGCTCATTGATGAACTGGGCTGAGTGACAGATGCTGTTGTAAGCTTCGGTAATTTCCTTGAAAGCCGGCTCCAGCTCGGCGGGCAGGTAGGCACCGCCAAATCGGCCGTAGAAACCATTTTTGTCCGGATGGTGCCGGAGGTATGTTCTGAAATCCATAGACAGAATGATAGTGACAGTGCGGCAATTTTAGCGAATCTCTCCCGCACTGACAAGCTAAAATCGCGTCGGTATCGGTCTTTTTGACTAACTTTTTTTTGTTGTTGCCGTATTAGCGGCTTGAAAAGCGCAGGCGAAAAAGGTACAATGCTCGCGACGATGAAGCACCCGCTCTTCACAGCCGGTACCGCTATTCTTCTGGGCCTGAATGTCCCGGCAGGGGGTGCTGTGCCCGCCGCAGAGCAGACGGAGACTCCGCAACAGAGCTCCGGCGGCGAGGTAAGCCCCGGGCGTGAGTTGCTGCGCATCACCAATGAGATGTGGTTCCTGCTCTCCGGAGTTGCTGATAACAAAGCTGCGGATGATGCAGCCCCGCGTTTTGAAGTGCTCATAGGTGAAGCTCAGCGCGTAGGCGATTCTATTTTCGATGCTGAGGGCAGGGGGCAGGATTTGGAGGCTCTGGAAATGCTGCATTACCATATTGCGGAAGCTCTGGAGTCGCTCAACGATGAGTTCCGCAGCCTTTGTCGCGCCGGGTGCTATGGGTCCGAGCCGCTCATCAGGGCGTTTCATCTGGCTGTTGAGGCCGGCTTATTTGATTGTGAGCTGGTAGAGAATCTGGAAGTACCCAAACCCCCGCTCACCGAAACCGAGGCTCGCCGTGAAATTGTCCGGCTGCAGTCGCTTGAAGCACCGGATCGCGCCTTGCTGGAAATCCTGCAGAGTGTGACGGATTCCCACAGTGCCAATGAGGTCGTGGCGCGTCTGCTGGGACTTGCTGAGCGGCTGGAATCCCTTCAACCCGCCGAAGATGTGGCCGACCGCGAATTTTCTAAAACGGCTACGCGCCGTGTGAGCGAGGTTTATGCTCCCATAGCTCCCTTGCTCTGGGGAATCCGCAGCGAGATTGTGCGTATTGCGGGCTTGCCCGGGTACGATGAGGTTGCCTACGACCGTTTTTCCGATGCTTTGGATTCCGTCTATGCCGGGCTGGGGGATACGCACAGCAAGTGGTTTGACGAGGTGTTTGATGCCTCTTTCCGCACAGACCTGGACGATGCGCTACATGAGAATGCAACAACTTCAAATTAAATATAATATACACTATTAACTCCTCCGTACACAATGCCTGTTTCTGATTATTTGGTGACAATAGGTCTGGAAGTTCACTGCCAGATTAAGACAGCTACAAAGATGTTCTGCTCCTGCAAGGCAGGGTTCGGCTACGAGCCCAACACGAATGTATGTCCCACCTGCCTCGGTATGCCCGGTGCGCTGCCGGTGCTCAATAAATTTGCCATCGAGCGGACGGTGCTGACGGGCTTGATGCTGGGGTGCAGCATGCCGCCTGTCTCCAAGTGGGATCGCAAGAATTACTTCTACGCCGATATGCCCAAGAACTACCAGACCAGCCAGCTGGATTTGCCGCTCTGCATCGGGGGGGAGGTGCCGCTCTATTCCTGGGCATTCCCGGCTGACTGCAAACTTAAGACAGAGGGCGCCGTTGTGCGTACGGTGAAGCTCGACCACATCCACCTGGAGGAAGATGCCGCCAAGCTCACCCACTACGGTTCCTATTCTCTGGTAGACTACAACCGAGGCGGCACTCCGCTCATGGAGATAGTGTCTGCGCCCGACCTCACCAGTCCGGACGAAACGTATGCCTACCTGAAGAGTCTGCAGCAGATTCTCATCTGCGGCGGTATTTCGGATGCCGACATGGAGAAGGGGCAGATGCGTTGTGATGTGAACGTCTCCCTGCGCCCTAAAGGACAGAAGGAACTGGGCGCCAAGATAGAGATGAAGAACATCAACTCCATGTCTGCCGCGCGCCGCGCTCTTATCTACGAGATTAACCGCCAGGCAGATGAGCTGGATCGCGGCATTGTGCAGGTGCAGTCCACACGCCGATGGGATGATGACCTGGGCGAGAGCATTGTGATGCGCACCAAGGAGAACGCCCACGACTACCGTTACCACACCTGCCCGGATTTGATTCCCGTACACACCGCGGAGTATGTGGAGAAAATGCAGCAGGAGATGCCCGAGCTGCCGGACGCCCGCCAGCAGCGCCTTATGGAGCAGTATGGGCTCCCCGTGGCGGATGCCAACACGCTCGTGGCAGATGCTCAGCTCTGTTCCTATTTCGAAACGGCGGCTGCTGCCACAAAGGCTCCGCGCAAGGTAGCCAACTGGCTTATCAACATTTACCCTACGGTGTTGGCTGAGAAAGAATGCGAGATAGAGACCTGTCCCGTACCCCCGGCAACACTGGCCGGGCTGGTGGATGTGGTGGAGGATGGCATCTGCTCCGTCAGTCAGGCTCGTGAGGTGCTGGAGGTGCTCTGGACCCATCCGGAGCAGACTGCAGCCGCAGCGGCTGCAGCTCTGGGCTACAAAAAGGCCGACAGCGGAGCACTGGAAGCTCTGGTGGAGAAAGTGATTGCCGATAATCCGGATAAAGTGGCTCTGGTGAAGGGTGGGAACATGAAGCTCATCAATGCTCTTACCGGGCAGGTAATGAAGAACAGCAACCCCAAGCCCAATCCTAAACTCGTCACGGAAATCCTCATGGCCAAACTTGGCCTGTAAGAATAAGCCTTCATCCTGCAGGGAACGTATTCCGGAGGTCAGTGATTAAAAAATTGTACTTCGGAATACGCCTTTCGCGTTTTCTTTGTGTATTTATTATTCGACTGCAACAACTTCTTTGCAAGCTGTGAACAGGTGTTCCGCCCGGATTGGCGTCGACGCCCCCTCGTGGTGCTGTCGAATAACGATGGCTGCGTGATTTCCCGCAGCCCGGAGGCCAAGGCCATGGGTATTGCCATGGGCGAGCCCTATTTCCGCTGCAAAGAGCGGCTGGAGGCAGCCGGGGCCGTGGTGTGTTCGGCAAATTTCTCTCTGTATGCAGATTTATCCGAGCGAATCATGATGCTGCTGGAGGCGGCCCTGCCGGAGGTGCAGCAATACAGCGTGGACGAGGCATTTGCCCGTGTGGATAATCTGCGCGATTGGACTCCGTTTTGTAGGGAATTGCGCGAAACGATTCGCCGTGGTACCGGTATAACCGTGAGCGTGGGAATTGCTCCCACTCGTACTCTTTGCAAACTTGCGAACGAAACCGCTAAACACCACCCGCAATATAATGGCGTAGTCGCGCTGACAACCCCGGTTGCCTGGAATCCTCTGCTGGCAGAGACTCCCGTGGGGGATGTGTGGGGGGTGGGACGCCGCCTGACCCCGCGCATGCATGCTCTGGGAATCCGCACTGCTGCAGGATTGGCTGCCAGTGGGTTACATTACCTGCGCAAACATTTCGGCGTGCATGGCGAACGACTGGCACTGGAGCTTACCGGTACCTCTTGCCTGGACGATACCGAGCCCCCGGTGCGGCAGCAGATTATGGTATCCCGTTCTTTGAAGGAAGGGGTTGCAGATTTTGGTACTCTGCGCGAGGCTCTGTGCCGCTTTGTGGAAAAGGCCGCTCGTATTCTGCGACAGGAGGGGATGATGTGCTCCGCATTGTATGTTCTGCTGCGCACATCGCGTTATCGGGAGGCCGAGCAGCTGTACTCTGCCAATCAGGGGGTGCCCCTCCCGTGCCATACGGATGATACGCGAGAGCTCACCCGGGCTGCCACGGCTCTGCTGGAGCTTCTGTTTCGTCCGGGGTTTGAGTACAAAAAGATAGGTGTATTACTTACGGGGTTGCAGAAAGCAGAGCAGGTACACCCCACTTTCGAGCACCCTCATGTTGCGCCCAGTAAGCTTATGGCTGTTCTGGATAAGCTTCAGAAGGCCGGGCATAATATTCATTTTGCTAATCAGGGTCGTAAAGAACCTTGGCATCGTTCTTTCGCATCGCCTGCCTATACCACACGCTGGCAGGATATCCCCGAAACCTCACCCCGCTTGTAAGGGACCTGCGCGTTAATTCTCTTTTTCGCGTGTCTTTTTTCAACCCGCTTTGTCTCGTCGGAAAATCTGATTCTTCTTGCATTTTGCGTCAAAGCGGGGTAGAATGGGGGCGTCATGAGTAACGCCAAATCCGAACTTTTGCAAATCTTGCTGGCAAAGTCCATCAAGACAGGTCATTTCATTCTCGCTTCCGGTAAGGAGAGCGATTTGTACTGCGACTGCCGCATCACCGCTCTGGATGCCCGCGGTGCCAACCTCATCGGCGAGGTGGGCTGGCAGATGGTACAGGAGGAGATTCTTCCCAAGTTCCCGGAAGCCTGCTCTATTGGCGGCATGACGATGGGCGCTGACCCCATTTCTCTGGCTATCGGTATGTATTCTGCCAATGCGGAGAAGCCTCTCTGCGTGTTCACTGTTCGCAAGGAGGCTAAGGATCACGGCCGAGGCAAGCGCATTGAGGGTAACTTTGCTGCCGGGCAGCAGGTTATCGTGGTGGATGATGTGATTACCACCGGCGGTTCAACGCTGAAGGCTATTGATGCTATTGAGGCCGAGGGCGGCAAAGTTGTGGCTGCTCTGGTGCTGGTGGATCGCCAGGAGGGCGGTCGCGAGGCAATCGAGGGGCGCGGTATTCCGGTGTTCCCCATGTTCACCCGTGCCAGCATTTTCGGCGGTAAGTAAAGAAAACCGCCGGGGATATGTTTAATTTTTGAACTTCAAACTTTAAGCGTTTCCGGTGCTTCCCGTTATAGCTGGTATTGAGGGAGTGACGCTGAGCTCACGGGAGAAAGACCTTTTCTCCCGTCTGCAGCCGGCGGGTTACATTCTTTTTACCCGCAACATCGTTGACTATGAGTTGACGCGCGAGCTCACCGATGAGCTGCGCGCGCTCACCTCGGGGCCGGATGTGCCCATTGTCGCTATCGATCAGGAGGGCGGCCGCGTGGTGCGCACCGCAGATATTTTTATCAAACTTCCCTCTGCCGCCGAGCTTGCTGCCACCACCAGCAGCCATTTCATCACCCAGGCGGCCTGGTACAATGCCCAGTGTCTCTACACCTTGGGTGTCAATACCAATTTCGCGCCGGTGCTGGATATAGGCTCCACCCGGGCCAATGCTCTTCCGAGCCGCTGCTGGGGGCATGATTCGCAGGCGGTTACTACCTATGCCGGGGTGTGGAATCGGGCTCATGTTCGCGCAGGCATTGCTACCTGCGGCAAGCATTTTCCCGGTATGGGGGCAGCAGAGTGTGACCCCCATTTCGACCTGCCCGTACTGCATGGTACGCGTGATTCTTTTCTGCAGGATGCGACCATACCTTTCAATGCACTCATGCCGGAGCTACCGTCCATGATGATAGCGCACCTCCTTATCCCGGAAATTGATGCAGAACTGCCTACCTCTCTTTCGCCGGTGCTGGTGCAGGGCTTCCTGCGCGACCAGCTTGGCTACGAGGGCGTTGTGTTTACCGATGACCTCTGCATGGGAGCTATTGCCAAACGGTATACCCCGGCAGAATCTGCTGCTCAGGCTCTGCGTGCAGGCTGCGATTTGCCTCTTATCTGCCACAATGCCTGCGACCATCTGGAGGCCGCGGCTGAGGCCATATCCCGCCTGCCTCAGCATATCCTGCAGGCTGCTGAATCTCGCATAGAACGTTTCCGTATGGGGCTCCACACTCGCCCTCCTATGCCCTTTATTCAGTGGCGCGAATACCTGGCCGAGCTCTGCGCTTTCAACGAGAAAGTGCCCGCTCTTGTCGCTCCGGCACCAGGCTCCCCTGTGCAGGATTATTGAGCAGCACGGTCGATATCCCATCCCACTCCTGGCAAATATACTCCACTAAATCACTGTAGTTTAGTGGAGTATATTTGTATTGCAAAATGATAATTTGCTCTTGACTTTCATGTTTGGAATGATATACTGCGCGTCGCAGAGAGATAATTTTTCTTTCGCTGCTCTCAACTAACAATCGTTATAAACATGAAAAACAATCTCAAGTTGATGCTGCTCGTGAGTGTGGCCGCTTTGGTAAGCTGCACACAGCACAATTCTCCGACTGGAATGCATGGCGACAGAGGGTTAACCTCTGGTGTTGACATCAATCGTCATACTGTGAAAATGGTATGTGGGCGAGCTCATGGCGCTTCCTACGGCTTCAAACTGCTGGGTATACTCCCCATTAAGCAGGCCAGCGAGGCCGAAGCTGTGGATCGTATGTATGAAAATGCTCGCCAGCGCGGTGCATCTCCGGATGGTCGTGCCCGTCAGTTTGTAAATAACTCAGTGGAGCGTAGTGCCAATTACTTTATCCTGGGCAGCATGCCTGTCGTGTACGCCGCAGGTGACCTGGTAGAAATTCAGGACGTCGGCGCAGGTGGTGCAACTAACAACGGTACCGCGCCCAAAGGACCGGGCATAGGTGATGTGATTACAGCTCCTCTTAACATATATGCAGGCGCTGTGAATAAAGTCCTTGGTAACTAACATTCAAACTTTAAAATGACCATGAAGAAAATTTTCACATTAGCTTTACTCTCCGCAATGGCATTTGTGGGAACCAGTTGCATGTCCGACTCCAGAACTCCTACTCTGATGAGTGGTGACCGTGGTCGCACGACTGGTATTCATGTGGATTCCTCTGATGTGCAGGTAGTTACATCTCGAGTAACGGGTAAGTCCACGGGCTTTAAGATTCTTGGCTTTATTCCGGTTAAGCTTGCCAGCGAGACGGAAGCCGTAGTAAACATGTATGAGGCTGCTCGTCAGCGCGGTTGCGCACCGGAGGGACATGCCCGCCAGTTCGTGAATAACTCTGTGGAGCATAGTGCAAACTACTTCATTCTCTTCAGTTATCCCGTAATCCGTGCAACGGGTGATCTCATCGAGATTCTGCCTCCCGGTGGTGGCGTTTCTAATGTGCAGGCTCCCGCTCCGGAGCAGAAGAAGAGCAAAAAGAGAAGATAAGGTTTCTCAATTAGTAAAAACGCTCTGGGTTATTAAGGCCCAGAGCGTTTTTTATTCTGGACGAACCATAAAAGAGCTATTGGAGGCAATTTGTATAGCCTCATGTTCACATGCGGAACAGGATGGTCTGAATAGCGGTGGAGGGGACGGGCGTGTTACCTTGCCGAGCCGGCGTGAAGTGCCAGCGTGCCAGAATACATTCCTGAGCTGCCGTGGCAAATGCCGGGTGTGTGGCAGAAATGATGTCCACATGAGTGGGCTTTCCGGTGGCGTCGATGTGGATGCGAACCTGTGCATGGCCGCTGCGCCGCGCGGAACGAAGCTGTGGCGGATAAGGTGGAGCCGGTGTTTCTCCCGGGCGGGGCGGAATAAGCTGCGAAGGGGGAGCTAATGTGCTGCTTTTGGTCGAGGGGGGACTTGGGGCAGGTTCTGTTTCGGAGAGTTCGCAGGCAAGAAGGAGCACTTGCTTCGGCTGCGGGGATGGTATATCTTCTATTTCCATGGCATCCGGCAGGGCCTCGCTGAGGTATAGCATAGGCTCACAGGTAATCTCTGTTTCCGGTGCTGGTGCCTGAGGAATGCAGATGTTTCTGCTCTGCTGAACAGGGCGGGCGCTTTCTGCAAAAAAAGCTCGGATGGCTGTGTCGGTGTATGCGCTTTTCCACTCGGTACACCAAAGACCTGCCAGAATCATCAGGCTTAATATGCCACCTGTAATGACGAGTGGCGGTATGGGATTTTGTCGTGGTCGTGAACGCATATCAGTGTTCAATCCACAGTTGGTGAGATTCTGCCACATCGTAGGGACCGGCGTAGTTTTCCGGCAGTCGGATGTGCTTCCATGTGGCTATATTTGCGCGGTTTTCCATCCATGCGGGCAGCCAGATGCCTTCCCTATGTATCAGGTCATCCACCCGGGCGCAGGCTTCTGCGGCTTCCTCCCATGTGCGGGCTTGTTCTACTTCTTCTATCGCTTCATCCATTTCTGCCAGGTGCAGATGGAAGGGGGCATCGTGTCCCGTGGCTGTGCTGTGGAAGAAGCGTCTGTAGTCCGGCAGTGGAAGTCCCGGCATGGTAGCCCAGAAGGTAAGCTCGTGTGAGCCGTTTTGTATTTGGCTGCTGAGGTTCTGCCAGGGCAGTGGCTCGGGGATGATTTCCACCCCGCATACAGCTGCATTTTGTGCGAGCAATGTGGCGATGGTGTTGAGTTTATCGGAGGGGGAGAAGGAAAAACGGATGCTAAGCCGCCGACCATCCGCATTTTGCAGAATGCCATCCGTGCCTGTGTGTGTGTATCCGGCGCGTGCGAAACAGTCTCGGGCTTCTGCCGGATTATAGTCACAGAGCGGCGTTTGGTGTGTCAGATGCCTGTACCCGGTCGTGAATTGTCGCAGGCGTTCCGCATAGCCTCGGAAGAGAACATCTGTAACGCGCTGCATATCCAGCGCATGCATGAGTCCGCGGCGCAGCTCTCTGCCCGGCAGAGCCCGAGCATTGACTGCAATGCCGTAGGGTGGCATGGGGCAATCTATCCGCAGGCTGTGCAGGGAGATTCGCCCATCTTCAGCAGCGGCTACCCCATCCATTTTGTTTTCCCAGGCGGTTACATTGCGTGTTTGCAGCATATTCAGCCTGCCGTTGAGAAACATTTCCCATGTCTGTGCCTCGTCCGTCAGGAAATGGTGTTCAATGCGGTCGATGTTGTGCGTGTGGCGGAATCCCTGCAGCTCTGCTGCCCACCAGTCCGGTACGTGTTCCAGCACAATGAGGCGTCCCCGTTGGACATCTGCCACGCGGTAAGCCCCTGTCGTGGGGGGAATGCGCCGGGCGTAAAGCTCTGTGTAGTTGCCGCCAAATTCTGCATAGAAGCCGGGTTCGGCAGGGTGAAGAATGCGGCTTATACTCAGCAGGGGAGCTAATCCCTTATGCTCAGGGATTACTTCCAGCACGCTATTGCCATAAATGCGTAATTCTTTGATGGGGAGTCGGATGCCAATTTTATGGCGCAGCAATAGCCCCAGCGCAAAGTCCGCTGCCCGTACCGGGCGCCCATTGCTGTAACGAGCCCGGGCTGTGAGGCGGAAAAAGATGCTTTGCCCGTGTATGCACCAGGCTTCTGCCAGGCCTGCCATTTCCTGTCCTGTGGCGGGGTGTTCCCAGACCAATGGTACCTCGATTCTCTCGAAAAGATTGTAGTGGAAAAATTGTGGCGTGGGGCTGCCAAAAGCCAGGAAATTGGCAGGGAATGGTCCCACATTGCTCAGCCGCAGGGTACCCCCTTTGCGAGCCAGCGGACTGCCGACAGGCGGGGCTTCTTTTTCCAGCTCCCAGGGCAGGTTGGGTGGAAGTGCCTGCATGGGATGCAGGCTGACGTTCACTCCGTCAATACGGGTGAGCTGTTGCTCAAAGTTAGCCGGATAGGGTGCCGGGGGGAGTAGCTGCGCCACAGCCGGGGTTGTCGCGGGGACAGGCTGTGGTATGTCCAGATGCACCAACCATACCAGTAGCGTAACTAGTCCGGTTAACCAGATACTGTAGCGCAGCCACTTCATCGTCAGAAGGTGATAGTGCAACCTCCGTGTACGGATATCCCGGCGGAAATGAGGGCATCCCCGGCGACCCCGTAGCTGCCTTCTGTCACAAAATGTTGGTTTGTCAGATTTTCCACGCGCAGATGCAGTGTAAGGCTATCATCCACCCGGTACTGCGCGAACCAACGCAGGCTGTAGTAATTGTCCAGCTTGTCAGTGGCCGCGTTGGCGTAGTTGGTGCGTCCACTTGCTGCTGTGAAGCCGATGCCTGTTGTCACCCCTTCGATGGGGGACGTATGCAGTTCTGCAGTCCAGGTATTGCGGCTGGTGCAGGGGATTTGCCGACCTTCGCTTGTTTTGGGCTGGGTGTAGGTCCAGGCCAGTTTGTACCCGGTGTTCCAGTTTTGCTCCAGTGTGCCTTGCAGCGCCAGTTCCGTGCCTGCAATTGTCCAGTGGCTGCGGTCGTTGTGGTAGTACACATCGTTCCCGGCGTATGAGGTGGTGATGCCGTTCTTCAATCTCTCCCAGAATCCGGTGAGGCTGATAGTGTGCCCTGCGGCAATATCATGTTCGATGCCGATATCGGCGCTGAAGCTTTTTTCCTGTTTCAACCCCGGATTGCCGTGGTAAGTATAATATCCGCTGGTGAACACGCCATTGCTGCGCTGAAAGGAGCCCGGGGAGCGGTAACCGGTGCCGGCAGAGGTAAAAATGCGGGTGGAATCGTTATTGAATCGGTAGCTGCTGGCCGCTCTCAGTGCCAGTGAACTGCTGTAGATATTGCTGAACTCCAGGCGAGCCGCCAGCGAGGAGCTCCAGTTTTCCACGGGGGCGTAGCTGTGCTCGGCAAAGATGGCGTATGTGTTCTCCAGATTTTGTTCGCCATTGGCAGTGGAGAAGCTGTCAAAATAATCGTACGCGCTGCGGTTCCAGGCAAAGCCGGCGGAGGTCGTCTGGTGGCGGCACCATTCGTAGGCATTTCTCCACTCGAATTGCACGTTTCGCAGCTCCTGTGCATAACCGGTACCCAGTGTAGCGTCGTAGCCATAGTATCCGGCCATCACGCTGCTGCGGAGTTTTTCCGTGAGCTTTGTCTGCCATTTTGCCGTTACCAGATTATTGCGGAAGCTGTAGGGGGTGTAATCGTGCGCCCCGAAATAGGAGGAAGCGTAGCCATATTCCGCATCTTCCCGGCGGTAGGTCAGCGTCAGGCTATTGTTATTATTCACCTGCCAGTCGAGGCGTAGTGCTTCGTTCCACCCCTCGTATTCGCCTGCGTTGCGTTCTGTCGGGCGCGAGCCATCGGCAAACTGCACGTCATTGTCCGTTCGGGTGTAGCTAGTGCTCAGGTAGTAGGACAGGCTCTCCTTTTTCCCCTGCATGGTAGCATTGCCGGTGTAGCTGTTGTGGCTGCCGACTTCGTTGAAGAGACTCATCTGTGGTTTTGTTGCATCGCCCTTCGGGGTTTCCATGTACACAACGCCGCCCATGGCTCCGCTGCCATACACGGCGCCCTGGCTGCCTCTCAGTACCTCCAGTGTGCCGATGGAAAACAGGTCGGTGCGGCCCAGGACGTTGGCTGTGAGCAGACCTCCGCCTCCGCTGTTGAAAATGCGCATGCCGTCCACCATGGGAAGCACTGCGGTGTCCCGATTTATGCCGCGTATGGCCAATTTTGCCACATTTCCGCGCTGGTTGTCCCCGCCTCCGGGGACAATGCTCACTCCGGGAATGGTGGTCAGCGCTTCCGCAACATTGGTAATGCCCTCTTTTCTGAGCTCCGGAATATCCAGTACGCTGACACTCACGCCGGTGGAATCGTAGGGGATTCCCACTCCGTCATGTGCGCTCACGGTTATGGGCACTAATTCTACCTCCGGCATTTCTGCCTGTGCATAAACACACCCGCTTGCCATTGCTATGGCAAACACTGCTGCATAAGCCCTGGAGTTCCGGGCTCTTCTGTTTTGTATCATTCTGTGGTGTTGTCGGTTGGGCAGTGCGACGCCGCCCGGTTCTGACATAACTCTCCGGCTGGTGTTCCGACTGAGCCCTGCCGATTTCTCGACGGACATCACGGTTGCGGCACAGCGGCAGATTTTCACTGCCTTTCCCATCTATTGCCTGCGGCTTCCTCGCCGCCTCCGGAGGGTTGGCTCTGCTGTATCTGGCAGAAGCCGCCCTCATTAAAACATATTCTGCCGGATGTAGCAAGCTCACAATGAAAAAAATCCTTATGCCTGTTCCATCCAGGTGTTGAGGATTTCCACGGCTGCGGCCTGGTCGATGATGGGTTTGAAATTCCTGGCCTTTTTTCCGGCCTGGTGGAGTTTCTCCTGTGCTATGGTGGTGGTCAGGTACTCATCCACATAGATGAGCGGCAGCTCCGGCAGTCTGCGAGAGAGCTTTTTGCCGAATGCCCGCACCTTTTCGCAAGCGGTGCCCTCCGTTCCGTCCATGCGAAGGGGCAGTCCCAGCACAAGGGTGCGGATGCCGCGCTGGCGCACCAGCTCTTCAATGCGGGCAAGCGGTTCCGTCTTGCTCAGATGGATGCTTTCCACCGGGTGCGCCAGGATGCCGCAGGGGTCTGTGGCTGCAATGCCGATGCGAGCCTGTCCGAAATCGATGCCGAGTGCCGGATGCATGATTGTACGTTACACGAGCTTTTCCGGCAGCTGTGCCACCACCTTCTTGATGTCGTCAGCACAGTCCTTACGAGCCACTAGCAACGCATCCCCCGTATCGACGACAATGAGGTCATCCACCCCCACCAGAGCAACTCGCTTGCCACTGTCCGTAAAGACGATGTTGCCCCCGGCATTCAGCGCATTGAGGGGGGAGTTTGCTGCGTTCTGCTGTTCATCGGTGGGCAGGTACTTGCCTACGGAAATCCAGGAGCCTACGTCGTCCCAGTCGAATGTGGCTTCGAAGTTCAGCACACGGTCGGCTTTCTCCATAAGCGCAAAATCAATCGAAATCGGGGTGAGTGCCGGAAATTCGGTCGTAATGAAGGACGTTACATCCTGAGCCTGAGTCAGGCGGCAGATAAAGTCGGCTAGTTCCGGTGCATGGGCGGCGAGTTGGGCTCGGGCGTGAGCGACATTCCATATGAACATACCGGCGTTCCAGGTAAAGTTACCACTGGCCAGGTAGGTTTCCGCCGTGGTGGTATCGGGTTTTTCGCGGAAGCGCACCACCTCATAGCAATCGTGAGTCAGTCCGGCGGCGTTCAGTTTGCCGGCTCGCTCAATATAGCCATAGCTCGGGCATGCCCAGGTGGGTTTAATGCCAATGGTCATCAGGGCATTTTCTGTTCCTGCCAGTTTCAGGGCATCTTCTGCCAGGTTGCGGAAGGCTGCATCGTCCAGAATGAGCGAATCACTGGGGATGATAATCATGTTGGCCTGCGGATCCCGGGCGGCAATGAGGCCGATACCCAGTGCCACAGCCGGGGCGGTGTCGCGGCGGGCCGGCTCGGCCACGATATTTTGTGCAGGTATTTCCGGTACCTGGCGGCGTACCTCTGCCTCCTGCAGATGATTGGTCAGAATGAAGATGTTTTCTGCGGGCACAAGGTCGCCCAATCTTTCCACAGCCTGGCGCAGCATAGTGCCCTTGCCGAACAGGTCGAGAAGCTGCTTGGGTTTTGCGTTGCGTGACAGCGGCCAGAATCTCGTGCCGCTTCCTCCTGCCAGTATCAGTGCATAGTTTGACATCTCGTGGGGCAGTATACGGTCTGAGGGCGGAAAGTCAAGGCTTAATTTTGCCCCGTGTTGGCGTATTTTGAGCTTGCAATTGAAGGGGGAATGGAGTTCAATAGTGGTCGTATGAAGATTAAGACCTTTTTTTGTGTGCTTTGTGCTGTTTCTGGCGTTGTTCTGAGTTCTTGCGGCTGCAATTGCAATTCTTATAATAGCGATGCCCTGCGCGATGTGCCTCGTTCTTCTTCCCGCAGCTTCTATTGATTAGTTTATGTCGTTCGAAATCCGCGAGAAACCTGCTTCCTTTGAGCGTGCGTTGCTGGTGGGGCTGGGGCTTCCCGGCGAATCCCGCAGGGAGCGTGCCGCGCTGCTGGCGGAGCTGGAGGACCTGGTGCGTAATCTTGGTATCGGCATAGTTGAGTGTACGTTGGAGTTTACCCGCGAGTTGCAGGCCAAGTACCTGTGCGGCGTGGGCAAGGCCGAGGAGATTCGGCAGCGCGCCGATGAGTTGGATGCCGACTGCGTGATTTTTGATAATCTGCTGGCACCCTCCCAGCAGCGCGAATGGGAAAAGCTGCTGGAGGTAACGGTGATGGATCGCGAGGAGGTTATTCTGGACATCTTTGCCCGGCGCGCTCGCACTCGTGAGGCCGTGCTGCAGGTAGACTTGGCCCGCATGCAGTATGCTTTGCCCCGCATGGCTGGTATGTGGAAACACCTGGACCGCCAGCGCGGTGGCTCCGGCGGCGGCAAGGGAGGTGGCGCCGCAGCCCGAGGTGAGGGTGAGAAGCAGATTGAGGTGGACCGTCGCCTGGCTCACGAGCGTATTGAGGCCATTCGTGATGAGCTTGAGGTAGTGCGCCGCCAGCGCGGCACTCAGCGCAAGGAGCGCAACCGCCAGGGCATTCCCACGGCGGCTATTGTAGGCTATACGAATGCCGGTAAATCTTCTCTGCTCAATCTTATTACCGGTGCCGGGGTATTGGCTCAGAACATTCTTTTCGCAACGCTGGATACCACCAGCCGCAAGATTGAGCTGCCGGACGGCCAGCCGCTAGTGCTGACGGATACGGTGGGCTTCATCCGTAACCTGCCGCACCGTTTGGTGGAGGCATTCAAATCTACGCTGGAGGAAGCGACTCTGGCCGATTTCCTCATTCAGGTGGTGGATGCCAGTGATCGTGAGGCTCTGCGTCACTACGAAACGACATGCGAGGTGCTGGCGGAGCTGGGAGCTGCGGATAAACCGATGGTGGTGGTCTGGAACAAAACTGACCTTATACCCGACGACGTACGGGAAAGTACCTTAGCCTCTCTTTCTGCCAAAGTGAGTTGCCCTTGCATTGCTGCCAGTGTGCTGGAGGAGCAGGGGATGGATGCGCTGATGGCGGCTTGTGTGGAGATGCTCTCTCATCGCGTTACAACGGCAAAATATCGCATTCCTCTGGCTGAGAGCCGTATTGTTGCCATCATGCACCGCGATGGTAAAGTGTTGGGTACGGAGTATGAGGGAAACGATGCGATTGTGGAGGCAATCCTGCCGCGAGAGTTCGCTGCCCGCCTGGAATCATACAGAATATAAAGCCCGGACGTAAGATGAAATACCTGTTCGTATTACCGCTCCTATTGCTGCCGCTGGCCTGCCAGCCCTCACCGGAGGATTTCTACCGCATGGGCGCAGAAATGGAGGAGGCCACACGCCATAAACGCGTGTCGCGTACCTTCGAGGACTTTATTGCCAGCCCTGGGTATCGCATGTCCCGCGATTACTGGCGCGGCAAGGCAATCGAGCAATATAATCCCGCGGCTTCCCGGGTGGAAATCCTGCTGGCGGAGCAGCGCGGTCGCCTTTATATTAACGATGCTATCGCCATGGATTTTCCGGTTTGTTCCGGCCGCGTCGGTGGCCATGAAACCCCGCGCGGACGTTTCCGTATCACAGAGAAGAAGCTTGAGCACCATTCCTCTCTTTATGGCTCGTTTGTAGATGCTCAAGGAAATACTGTCGAGAGCCAAGTTCGTTCTTCGGATAAGGCACCGGCCGGTTCTGTATTTGAAGGTACCGCTATGCCGTACTGGATGCGTTTTAACGGCGCCATTGGCATGCATACCGGGAATATACACCGGGAGAGCGATTCTCACGGCTGCGTACGCGTACCGGAGGAGGCTTGCAGCATTCTCTTCGATAAACTGGCCGTAGGTTCGGAAGTAATTGTTAAATAAAGGGATATGATAGCACGCCTGCATTCAGCCGCCGTCAACGGAATCGATGGCTATGAAGTCCTGGTCGAAGTTGACATGCAGAAGGTCAAGGATACCGGCCGCATGTTGATTGTCGGGCTCCCGGATACAGCTGTGCGGGAGAGTGTGCAGCGTGTTACTTCCGCACTTCGTAACAGCGCCTTCTTTTGTCCGGGGGAGTTGCTGGTAACGGTTAACCTGGCACCGGCAGATTTGAAGAAGCAGGGGCCGGGATTTGATTTACCCATCGCTCTGGGGCTGGAGATTGCTATCCAGCGCGATTACGAGAATATGCCCGATGCCTGTAAACGCCGTCTCCCGCTGCATACAGATGACTGGTGCATTATCGGAGAGCTGGCACTGGATGGTATGGTGCGCGGAGTGCAGGGGGTATTGCCCCAGGCTGTGGCTGCTCGTGATGCCGGGCGGAAGTATATGATGGTAGCCGCGGAAAATGCAGCGGAAGCTTCCGTTGTGGAAGGTCTTACTGTCTACGGCGTGCAGAGTTTGCCGGAGGCCTGGGCTCTGCTACTGGAACGCGAACGCTTTGCACCATTCTGCGCCTCCGATACCGGGGCTCCGGAGGTGAAGCATATTGATTTTGATGAAATCAAAGGTCAGCCCTATGCCCGGCGAGCCATGGAGATAGCGGCTGCCGGAGGACACAACCTCCTGATGTGTGGCAGCCCCGGCAGTGGTAAGAGCATGCTGGCCAGCCGTCTGCCCACAATTCTGCCTCCTCTTTCCCGGGAAGAAGCTCTGGAAACAAGTAAGATACATTCTATCTGCGGACTTTTGCCTCGCAACGGTGGTTTGCTTCGTATGCGTCCATATCGCTCGCCGCATCATACCATTTCCGATGTCGGCCTGATGGGAGGTGGTACCAATATTACTCCCGGCGAGATTTCCCTGGCGCACAATGGCGTTTTGTTTCTGGATGAGCTGCCGGAGTTCTCCCGCCGCACGCTTGAGACCCTGCGTCAGCCGCTGGAGAGCGGGGTGGTCACTATTTCCCGAGCTTCCGGCAGCATGGACTTTCCCTGCGCGTTCATGCTGGTGGCTGCCATGAATCCCTGTCCCTGCGGATATCTGGGGGATCCTCATCACAGCTGCCGCTGCAATCATGCTGCCATTGACCGCTACCGCCGTAAGATATCCGGCCCTCTGTTGGATCGCTTCGATATGATTATTGAGGTACCTCCGGTAGCACCTGCTGACCTCCTTAACAAACCCGACGGCGAGAGTAGTGCTGTCATCCGTGCTCGTGTTGTGGCTGCGCGACTCCTTCAGCAGCAACGCTATGCATCAACAGGTGTTACCTGTAATGCGCGCCTCAGCAGCAGACTGCTCCGGCAGTATTGTCCGCTTACGTCGACGCAGCAGAACATACTCCTGGGCGCCGTGGAGCAGTTTTCCCTTTCCGCTCGCGCATTTGATCGCATTCTGCGCGTGGCCCGAACGATTGCCGACCTGGCGGGGCATCCGGTACCCACGGATAACGACTTGTTTGAGGCCATACAGTTCCGTCAGTTCGAGACTCATCTTCGCTCCTGATACCACCGGAAAAACGGCCTCGTTCGATATGTCGGCAACTCCGATTTGAGGCAGGCAGCAGGATGTTGATATCCTGACACGAATACTTCTTGCAATGTCGGGGCTGACAGGGTAGAATACATCAGGCAAAAATTAGAGCGCTGAATATGAATCTTGCCATTATCGGAACGGGGTATGTGGGATTAACCACTGGTACATGCTTTGCGGAAGTGGGGCATAGGGTGGTGTGTGTGGACAACAACGCGGAAAAGGTGCAGATGCTGCTGGAGGGCAGGATGCCGTTGTATGAGCCGGATCTGGAGTACATGATTCGTTCCAATGTAGATGCCGGCCGCTTGAAGTTTACGACAAACTTAGAGAGTGCAGTCGAAGAATGCGAGATTATTTTCATTGCCGTGCCGACGCCCCCGCATGCGGATGGCTCTGTGGATCTCTCCTACATTGAGGGGGTGTCGCATGAGATTGCCGATGCTTTGAAGCCCGGTCTGGGGTACCGCGTGGTGGTGGATAAGTCTACCGTGCCGGTGAGTACAGGCGGGAAGGTGTACCAGGTCATTGAGCGATATGCTCCCCTGGGTGTGGATGTGGACGTGGTGAGCAACCCTGAGTTCCTCCGTGAAGGCAGTGCCGTGCATGACCTCATGAATCCGGATCGCGTTGTGATAGGGTCTGATTCTCAGCGTGCCATGGATATGATGAAACGCGTATACCAGCCCTTCAATGCGCCGATAGTGGAGGTGGATCTGGCATCTGCAGAGTTGATTAAGCATGCAGCGAATTCTTTTCTGGCGTTGAAGATATCCTACATCAATGCCGTGTCTGCCGTGTGTGAGAAAGCCGGGGCAGATGTGGAGCTGGTGGCTCGTGGTATCGGAATGGACAGGCGAATATCCTCACATTTCCTGAACGCCGGGTTGGGCTACGGCGGTTCCTGTTTCCCCAAAGATGTAAAAGGCTTTATCAATGTGTCTGAGCAGCTGGGGGCGCCTATGGAGATTTTGAAGGAGGTGGAGCGTGTGAATGCAGCACAGCTTGAGCGTTTTCTGGGGCGTATCCGTAAGAAGCTCTGGGTGTTGCGTAATAAGAAAATTGCTGTCTGGGGCATGGCTTTCAAGAAGAATACGGACGATGTGCGTGAGTCTGTCGCTATCAAGCTTATTAAGCGTCTACGCGAGGAAGGTGCATGTGTATCTGCCTATGATCCTAAGGCGTCCGAAACCGGAGCTCGCGCGCTGGCCGGGTACGATGTAACAATTTGTGACGATATGTATGAATGCGCTCGTGGGGCAGAGGTGTTGGTAGTGGCAACGGAGTGGAAACAGTTTGCAACCGCGAATCTTGTGAAGGTTCGCGAGCTGATGCGTTTGCCCATTATGTTTGACGGACGCAATATCATGCATGCAGAAAATGCCGTACATGCAGGTTTTGAATACCACTCCGTGGGTCGCAAAACTCTTGGCAGAACAAATCTGCGTGGCTGATTCTCGCTGAAAAACTCGTATTCTTGAAATGAATGCGCCGTAGTCTCACTCGAGGTACGGCGCATTCACTGCTTTCAAATTCAGACACTCACAAAACGGCAGTGACCTGCCGCAACATGAAATGAAGAATACGCGCGCATTATACACGCATTCATCTCAGAATGCAAGCCATTTCAGGATTTTTCGCGTTGAAAAAACAGATTTTTACGGGGGCGTTCTCTGCTTTCTGTCAGCTTAATATCTGAACCTTGTGTTCATAGGGGAAATCAGCGGAAGTCGCGGCGGCCGATTTCCTTGCGGTAGTGGATATTCACCTCTTCATCTTTCAGAACGAAGCCGGAGATGTTTCCCTGTTCGTTACGTTTGAAGCTAATGGTGTAGGGGCCTTTTTTGCCTGCTATATTTTTTGCCGGACGCTCCGGCACAGTAATCACGCCATTATTCAGTTCGCAATTCACATCGCAGCTCATGCTGGGGTCATCCAGATGGTGCCCCTGGAAGATGTGGAACACGGTAACGCCGTAGTGGTGCTCTCCGTGCGACTGTGGAGCCAGCACGTAGATATCCGGCGTGCCGTGATCCAGTTCATCATCAGGTGAGACAAAATCAAATGCATAGACCCCCTGTATTTCATAAAGCTCATCCCAGGAGGGGCTGCCGGGAGTCCGTATGGTGCTTTCGCAAACTTGTTGTGCGGCTTCCGGGGATAGCTCAATAAGGGGGCCTCTGCTGCACGCTGTCAGTAGTAGCACCGTTGTACTTGTCAGCAGGGTAGTTGGGAGTTTCATCTCATTTCTTACTTAATGGAGAACTTGATTTTGCGCGTCATGTAGTCCCGTCCGTTGGCTGAGCCGTTGTTGGTGGCGGTTCCTTCCGTCGGTGTTTCGAAGTGAAGGGTGTAGGTACCATGATTCGGTGCTCCTGTGTTGCGGATAACGGCGGAGTCCGGCCCGGATTTTTCGTAACTAAGGTAAGCCTTGTCGGTGGGGTTGAAGTTCACACGGTAGCGGTTTGTGTCATCGAAGGAATATGCAAAGACACAGGGGTGCTCTTCAACAATCCATTCCGTCCACTGCTGCGTGCCTTGCGGCGCCGAGCAGCTTTCTGCACCATTGCCATCCATTTCGATGATGCGTCCGGCCACACTGACCGGTGCAATACCCTGAGCCCGGGCAATGTTCGCTTCCAGCATGCCTCTGCCCAAGCAGCTGGTCAATGCCAGGGCTCCCAATAATAAAGCTATTTGTTTCATTGTATTGTCCTCCGTAACTTTAAATCATGTGTCCCATGCGCTCGCGCTTGGTATCGAGGTAGTGCTTGTTGTCTTCATGCGCGGGGATGCTGATGGGCATCTGCTCGACTACCTCCAGGCCGTGACCGGCAAGCCCCACAATCTTGCGGGGGTTGTTGGTGAGGAGGCGCAGCTTGCGAATGCCCAAATCCCGCAGAATCTGGGCACCCACGCCGTAGTCGCGCAAATCCGGCGCGAAGCCCAGCTCGATATTGGCATCCACGGTATCCAGCCCCTGTTCTTGTAGTTTGTAAGCATGCAGCTTGGCAGAGAGGCCAATGCCACGGCCTTCCTGGCGCAGGTAGAGAATGACGCCGCCCTCTTGCGCCACGCGGCGCATGGCTGTGTGCAGCTGGCTGCCACAGTCGCAGCGTCGGCTTGCAAATACATCACCCGTCAGGCACTCGCTGTGTACGCGGCAGAGTACGGGCTTTTCCGGGTCTATCTCGCCATGTACCAGAGCCAGGTGTGTCTGTCCGTCCACTTTGGAGTGGTAGGAGTGGCAGACAAACTCACCGAAATCCGTGGGCAGTTTGACAACTTCTTCCTTAATGATGAGCTTCTCCGTGTGCTGGCGGTGTTCGATAATCTGAGCCAGGGAACAGGCCTTCAGCCCATATTTTTTCTGGAAGGAACCCAGCTCACCCAAGCGAGCCATGGTGCCGTCTTCCTTCATGATTTCGCAACACACTCCCACCGGCTCCATACCGGCAATACGCAGCAAATCTACCGTGCCCTCGGTGTGACCGGCGCGGCGGATGACGCCACCCTCCACCGCACGCAGGGGGAAGCAGTGGCCGGGCTGCACAAAGTCATCCAGCGTGGCGCGCGGGTCGGCCAGCTTCATAGTGGTGATGGAGCGCTCGAAGGCACTGATGCCGGTCGTGGTCCCCTCCTTGGCGTCCACACTCACCGTGAAGGCGGTGTGGTGTTTTTCCGTATTGTGCTGTGCCTGCATGGGCAGGCCGAGGGCATCTACGCGCTCCGGAGCCATGGGCACGCAGATAAGACCGCGTGCATGAGTGGCCATGAAGTTGATATTCTGCGGTGTGGCAAACTGACCGGCGCAGACGAGGTCCGCCTCGTTTTCTCGATGGGGGTCATCCGTCATGAGGACGAGTTTGCCCATACGCAAGTCGCAGAGCACCTCCTCCAGCGGGTGGTAGATGATGGGGTCGCTGCCATCTGCCACGGGAACTTCCGGAGTGGCAATAGCCACAGTTTTGTCTGTTGAGGCTTCCGGCTGCTCAGGGGGGAGGGGCTCACCGCTTACGGCTGCGTCGCATTCACAGATGAAGCTGTTAATATCGAACACACCGTTTCTGGAGGAAAACTCGATGTTCTTCATGTTGGAAAAGACCTGGAAAGGATTATGGTGGCTTACTTGTTCATCTTAGCCCAGGAATCACGCAGTCCTACGGAGCGGTTGAATACGGGGTGCTCGGCGCTGTGGTCGTAGCGGTCGGCCACAAAGTAGCCCGTGCGTTCAAACTGGCACAGGAACTCGGCCGGTGCAGCGGCCAGAGCCGGTTCCACGACGGCCTCCTTCAGTACAGTCAGTGAGTCCGCATTCAGGGAGGCCAGGAAGCCCTCCGGGTTGGCATCCGGAGCTTCATCCTTGAACAGTCGGTCGTACAGTCGGACTTCGGCCTTCACGCCGTATTTGGCAGATACCCAGTGAATGGCACCCTTGCAGCGAATACCTTCCGGAGGGTTGGCACCGATAGTGCCGGGAAGCACCTCGGCGTGTACCTCGGTCACATTGCCCTCGGCATCTGCCACATAGTCGGTACAGACGATGCAGTAGCCACCGCGAAGGCGCACACAGGCACCGGGACTCATGCGCTTATACTTTTTGGGCGGCTCCACCATGAAGTCGTCCCGCTCAATCCAGACCTCTTTGGTGAGGGTAATCCTGCGGTTGCCCAGTTCCGGCTTCTCGGGGTTGATGACAACCTCCACCTCTTCCTCGTGCCCATCGGCAAGATTGGTGAGTACCAGCTTAAGGGGATTCAGAACGGCCATGCGACGCTCTGCATGAGTATTCAGTTCAGAACGAACTGCGTTTTCCAGTCGTGCCACGTCTGTGTTACCATTGAACTTGGTGATACCTACGCCTTCGCAGAAGTCCACGATAGCCGGGGCGGGATAGCCGCGGCGGCGCATACCGCAGATGGTGGGCATGCGGGGATCATCCCAGCCGGCCACATAGCCTTCCTCCACCATCTGGCGCAGCTTACGCTTGCTCATGACGGTGTAGGTAATGTTGAGGCGGGAGAACTCGCGCTGCTGCGGGCGGGAGCCTGCCGGAATGGGGCAGTTCTCGATAACCCAGTCGTAAAGGGGGCGGTGATTCTCGAATTCCAGTGTGCAGAGCGAGTGGGTGATGTACTCGTAGGCATCCTCCAGCGGGTGCGCAAAGTCGTACATCGGGTAGATGCACCAGTTGTTGCCCGTGTTGTGGTGGTGGTCGTAGGAAATGCGGTAGATGACCGGGTCGCGCATGTTCATGTTGCTGCTGGCCATGTCAATCTTGGCACGCAGAACGGCACCACCTTCCGGGAACTTGCCGGCTTTCATCGCCTCGAACTGTGCCAGGTTTTCCTCCACGGAACGGTCGCGGTAAGGGGAATGGGTACCGGGGGTGGTGAGGTTGCCGCGCTGCTGGCGCATGGTCTCACGATCCTGTTCGTCCACATAGGCCAAGCCGTTCTTAATGAGGTGAACAGCGCATTCGTAGTAGAAGTTGAAAATGTCGGATGCCCAGTAAAGGTGCTCGCCCCAGTCGAACCCGAGCCACTTGATGTCCTCCTGAATGGAGTTGACGAACTCGACATCTTCCTTGCAAGGGTTGGTGTCATCAAAACGCAGGTGGCATACGGCACCCAGATGGGCATATTCCTTTGCTACACCGAAATCCAGGCAGATAGCCTTGGCATGGCCGATGTGCAGGTAGCCGTTCGGCTCCGGGGGGAAACGCGTGATAGGTACTTTGCAGTGGCCTTCTGCCAGGTCACTTGCAATCCACTCACGGATGAAGTCCTTTTTTGAGTTATTTTCCTCGTTCGTCATGCGCGCGATTCTACCGCTTTCACCGCTCCAAAGCAAGCTCATTCCGCAAACTGACGCACTTTTCATGGTGCTGTATCCGGCCAGTCATGGCGGGGATAGCGGCCGGCGAGGTCTTTTTTCATTTGCGGGTAACCATTGCGCCAGAAGGAAACGAGGTCGGAGGTTGTCTGGTATGGGCGTTGATTGGGGGCCAGAATCTCGATGAGGCATTTCACTCGCCCATCGGCAATGGTCGGCGTGGTCGGTACCCCAAAAAGCAACTGGCATTTGAGGGCGAAGGAGGGAGTGCCGTCTTCGCGGTACAGGAGTTTGACCTCGCGACCGTTGGTCAGGCGTATGGCTTTGGGTGCGTAGCGGTTCAGGCAGTCTTTCTGCCAGGGGGAGAGACACTCTGCCAGGATGGGCAACACCGGGCGGGTGGCTATTTCTTTGTAGCTCACCGCACCCTCGCAGAGCATGGTAATGGCCAGAAGTCGCTCTTCGTCTCCGAACTCCGGTATGTCCAGCTCCGGCATGGCATTTCGCAGGCATGTGAGGCGATTAATCCACTGCAGCACGTGGCCATCCCAGCCCTCCAGTCTCAGGTTGCCGCGTATCACTTGCTCGGCCAGCAGGGGAGCTGCCTGCTCCGGGGCGGCGTCTCCCGTTTCCTTCTCGCAGAGCACGAGGTCGCGGTAGAGCACGCGGTGCATGTTCAGCACTCGTTTGCGGGTGCTGTCGTAGACCGCTATGTCGTCCTCATGTGTCGGCAATTCACTTATATCCAGTCCTGTACAGCGGGAAAGTCTTGTCTCTACACCCTTGCCGCCGATTTCTGCAATCTCGGCTGCCAGAAAAATGTCGGCCTCTTTGGCTATTACCGAGGAGATTTTGCCGCTACGGCGAGCCGTAAGGCGTGCGGTGCCGGTGGTGGAGCTGTTGCGAGCTGCCACATTGGCGGGGAAGGACCCCAGCAGCGCGGCTACGACTCCATCGCGGTGCGCGGCAAAGTCCGGCTCCGCGGCTCCGTGGCGCAGTAGCTGGCGGTAAGCATTCGTCACCTCACGTGCGGCACGAGCCATGATGCCCAGTTGCGAGCATGCTGCTGCATCATACCGCAGGCGTGTTGCCGCCTGCACCGCACGCCACTCGGCCTGGAAATCGGTGTAGTCGTCCTCTTCGTGTAGTTTATCGCTCAGCCCGGAGGCCAGAGCAATATTTTCTCCCTGAATGAGGGCGGCTATGGCGGCGGTTTCTGACTCGCATTGGTATTCCTGTCCGGCCACCAGGAGGCGTGCCAGCACGGGTGCCAGCGGGTAACGCAGCATCTGCTGCCCAACCGGGCTCAGGCCTTCCCGGTCTGTGATGGCACCCAGCTCCTTCAGCAGGTTCCAGGCTGCAGACGTGGCTGTCTCGGTGGGAGCATCCGGCCAGCCGAAACGGCGTATGCCTTCCAGGCCTTTGCAGCCCCAGGCCAGCAGATTGAGAAAGGCCATCGAAATGTCCGCCCTGTGTACCTCCGGGGCCGGGAAGGGGGGGCGGCGGCGGTGTTCAGCCTCGCTCCACAAGCGGATGCAGCGGCCCGGCCCCAGACGCCCGGCGCGGCCTGTACGTTGCTCTGCCTGCGCCTGCGAGATGGGCACGATGTGCAGCGTGCTCAGTCCGCGGCGGGAGTCCCAGCGGGCTTCACGTGCGGTGCCGCAGTCCACCACGGAGCGCACGCCTTCGATGGTGAGCGAGGTTTCCGCAATGTTGGTGGAAACGATGACGCGTGGTCGTTCCCCGAAGTCCACGGCGCGTGCCTGCGCTTCCGGCGTGAGCTGCCCATGCAGGGGGTAGACCTCGCGCCCCCGCATCCAGCCTACGTTTTCCAGAATTTCCACCGTACGGCGAATCTCGTAGACTCCGGGCAGAAACACCAGCACATCTCCGCTGTCTGCTTGCTCCACCAGCTTGCGAACGGCGGCAGCGCATTGCTCCCACACCGGGGGCATGTTCACATAGCCACGGTTGTCTCGCACGGGGACTGGGGGCATGTAGCTTACTTCCACCGGGTAGAGGCGCCCATCTGCTCGCAGTATTGTAGCCTGTGGCAGATAGCTCTGCAATTTATCCAGCTCTAGTGTAGCAGACATGACAAACACGCCGATATCCCTGCGAGCATGGCGTTGCAGCTCCAGCACTCGAGCCAGACACAGGTCGCCGGAGAGGCGTCGCTCGTGTACTTCGTCAAACACTACGGCGCTTACCCCGTGCAGCAGCGGGTCTTCTGTCAGGCGTCGCTCCAGAATGCCATCCGTCACATACAGAATGCGGGTAGCCTCGCTGCGGCGGGAATCAAAGCGTACGGTGTAGCCTACCTCCTGTCCCAGTGGGCAGGGATATTGGCGTGCCACATAACCGGCCAGTAGCCGGGCTGCCAGCCTGCGAGGTTGTACTACGATGATGGTGCCTCGCTCTGCCACACCGGCCTCGGTCAGCATGAGGGGTACACGGGTGGATTTTCCGCTTCCGGTTGGCGCACTGAGCAATACGCAGAAACCGGGGATGGCAGAGGCTTTAATAACCTCGCCGCGGATGGCTTCTATGGGGAGAGAGCCGGCCATCAGAACTCGTCGGGCATGTCGCGCAGGGCGGGTGCTTCATTGCTGCTTTTCTCAGCAGGCGTGGGTTGCGACCCCGGTTGCAGCACCGGGGCTTCTCCGCTCACCGTCACCCGGGGGCGATTCTCATTGGCAAAGAGGGATTCCAGTGCAGTTTGCAGGGGCAGGCCGGGGTAGCCGATAAAGAGGATTCGGCTGTCTGCTCCCACCAGTACGGCTGTGGGCAACTGAGCTACGCGGTAAGCCTGCCCGTTGCTGTTCTGCTCATCGTCCATAAAGCAGTTAGCTACAATACCAAGCTCGTTGAGCTCCTGCTTCCAGGCTCCCATCTCGCTGTGTATGGTGACGGGGCAGAAAACCAGCCCCGGGAATTGCTCGGAGAGTTGGTGCTGTTTCTGTACGACATTCAACCCCAGACGCTCCTGTGCGGACCAGAAGAAAATGAGGGTGGGCTTTCCTTTCACTGGGAAGGTGGCTGGCTTGCCATCCATAGCGGTAACCGTCAGGCGCGGCGGGATGCTGCCAACGCTGAGGTTTCGGAGGATATAGCTCATTTCGATGACGGTTTCGCTCACGCTTCGGGTACCGAACATGTCATTCTCCGGAGCCAGTCGAACGGCCTGGCGCAGGAAATAGACCTGCTTGCTGCGAGCCATGGCGGCACTGCCTTCTGCACCGGAAATGGTGGGGTTATTCAGCATGATGCACATGGCCAAGGCGGCTTTGGCTCGGGCGGAAAAATCCCGATTCCGGGTGTATATTTTCTGCAACAGCTCGTACACGCGCACGCTCTGGCTTTCTGAGAGTTTGGCACAGGCGTCCCCCACTGCCGGATGGGAGTAATGTGTGCTGTTCAGGCTTTCCAGCAGCGCATTGGCGTAGTAGGAAACTCGGCGTGTCTTGCCGTTGAATATCTCAGCAAAGACTGCCGGATGATTGATGAACCACACCACCGCAGGTGCAGCCCACGGCTGGTCAAACTCATACACCGGCACTTTCTTGCGCTCGTCGACGGCACCATGCATGCGTTCCTCCGCCGTAGGGCGCACCCATTCTTCGCGTTCACCTGTCTTGCGGGAGATACTCAGCCACAAGTCGGACGCCACATCCTTTCCATCCGGCACCTTCACGGCGGCCCGCTGCTCATCTGTGTGGGCTACTTTCAGAGCGGCTCGGTATTCGGTCATTTGCTGTTCCCATCGCAGTAGTGCCTCGCGCATGGCGGGTTCCGCAGCAGTTGCAACGGCGCAGAATGCGCCAAGTATGGCAGGAATGGCTGTTATCTTCATGCGCTGCATTATAGGCTATGTTACCACCTCAACGCAAGCCCAAATTGCTACATCCCCGGGCAAACGCATTTGAAGCTTCGTTCAGGGGTGTATAGCATTTCCAATGAGATATACTTCGCCCAGTGGTTTGTATCAGGTATCTCATCGTCCCATCGCGCGCGGGAATGGCTATCCCTGAATGATGACTATGTTACAGAAGGGTGGATTCATGAGATTGACCCTAGCATAGGCGGATATCCTGCATATGGCCCTGTTATTGATGAAATGAACAAAGAGGCAAACGCATATTTACCTGCTCCCGAGCCGACCACGGCAACGCTGAGTCTGTTGGCGTTGGCCGGTCTGGCTGCTCGTCGCCGTCGCAAGTAAAAACTTTTTTCATTGATTAGTAAGTCGGGCTGTCGTTCGTGAATGCGGACGGCGGCTCTTTTGCTGAGTGCGTCTTACAGGTGGATGGACACCAGATGCTTCAATAGGGAACCTCTGAAAACTCTGTTTTATCGATAAACGGAAATTTGTCGGGCGAGCGAAGCGAGCGGAATTTGTGAGCCTCGCCGTATGGCGAGGCGGCATAAAATAGCCACGGTGTGGAGTGAGCAACGCGAACGAAACCCGTGGGTATAGCGAAAAAACAAACCGAACCCCACCGGATGGTGGGGTGGCACAAAGCGATGCTACATATTGAAGCCTGGGCATTATGCCACCCCTCCTTACGTCGGGGTTCCCATATTTATACGTCTCAACCCCAGGGCTGAAGCCCTGGGCTACCATATGCCGCCTCGCCATACGGCGAGGCTCACAAATTCCGCTCGCTTCGCTCGCCCGACTAATTTCAATTTTTCGCCCTCTGTTTTATTAGAGATGCCTCAATAGTCAATGGTCCATTGTCAATAGAGAATCCACCATGACGTTCCGCAGGCTCGCAAAGTCATTATTAATATGTTAAGCTGCGTGTATGCAGTTCGATGCTATAGAGGAATCTCTGGGATACAAGTTTACGGATACGACCTGGTTGCTCCAGGCTTTGAGCCACCCCAGTTCCGACCAGAAGAAAAAGACAAATCTCAACTACGAGCGTCTGGAGTATCTGGGCGATGCTGTTCTGGAGTTGGTGGTGAGTCGGGAGCTTTTTACGCTTTTCCCCAAGGCTGATGAAGGGACGCTCACGAAGCTGCGCTCAGGTATTGTGAGCCGCCAGCATCTCTCCGGGTTGTGCGCGGCACTGGGTTGGGGGGCGCATATTCTGATGAGTCCGCAGATGGAAAAGAGCGGAGGGCGGCAGCATTTTTCTATTCTGGCCAATACGTTCGAGAGTGTGATTGGGGCGGTGATGATGGATTCCAACTACAACGCTGCCCGAAAGGTTGTTTTGCGCCTGATGGCTGATAGTCTGGCGAATGCAGAGAATTATCTGGAGGTGAATCATAAGGGGAAGCTGCTGGAGGTGTTGCAGGCAATAGACGGCACCGGGCCGGAATACCGAGTAGTCCCCATTGACCCCGAACAACCTGCCGGCCCCTTCCATGCCTGTGCCGTATGGCATGATGCCGTTATTGGCGAGGCTGATGCCACCAGCAAGCACCGTGCCCAGGTGGCCGCGGCGGCGGATGCCCTGGCGCGCCGCGTGTGGGAACAGAAGAATAGCTGAATGTTCCGAGCCTGAAGCTGAAAAAACGGGCAGTAAGTTGTGCCGTTCCATCAAAAAATGGCATACAGCCGCTTTTTCTTCTTTATTTGCGCAGGAAAGTGTCTATAATGGCTCTGTTCACAATTTTTTTATCATGAAAATCTGGTTAGACGGAAAGTTGGTTGATCCGGCCGAGGCTCAGGTTTCGGTTTTCGATCACGGTTTGCTGTACGGCGATGGAGTTTTTGAAGGGATTCGCTTTTACTCCGGTAAGGTGTTCCGTCTGGAGGAGCACATTGTACGCCTGTTCGATTCCATGCGCTACCTCTCCATGGAGTGCCCTTGGAGCTTCGAGGAGGTGTGTCAGGCTACAAAGGATACTGTGGCCGCTAACGGTATGGAGGATGGCTATATCCGCCTCGTGGTGACACGCGGTATGGGCGACTTGGGGCTCAATCCCCGCAACTGTCCCAGACCGAGCATGTTCATTATCGTGCAGAACATCGCTCTGTATCCGGCAGAGATGTATGAGAACGGGCTGAGCTTGATTACCTCCTCTTTCCGTCGTCCGAATCCGGACATTCTCTGCCCGCAGGTGAAGAGCCTGAACTATCTCAATGGTATCTCTGCCAAGATGGAGGCAGTGGCTCAGGGGGCAGGCGAGGCTCTCATGCTCAATCAGCGTGGTAATGTAGCTGAGTGCACGGGTGACAATATCTTCATCGTACGTAACGGTGTGGTGATGACACCTCCGCTGACAGAGGGCGCTCTTGGTGGTATTACCCGCCACGCCGTGTTCGATATCTGCGATGAGCTGGGAATTCCCTGCATCGAGAAGGTGATGAATCGCTTCGACATACTCAGCGCCGATGAGTGCTTCCTGACCGGTACGGCAGCGGAAGTGATTGCCGCTACCTCTCTGGATGGTCGCAAGATTGGTGCCGGTGTGGCTGGCCCCATTACCGGCCGCATTTTGGCTCGTTTCCGCACGCTGGTGCGCGAGTAAAGCCCAATCCTTTCACCCAAAGGGTGGCGGAGTAGGTTCCGCCACCCGTACATACCCTTATGGAGACTCTTTACGAAGGAAAATTTCTGAACCTGGTACGCGATGGTCGCTGGGAATATTGTGAGCGCGTAAACAATACCGCTGCCGCTATGATATTTGCCTGCACGCCGGAAGGTAACGTGCTGCTGGTGGAGGAATACCGCCCGCCCATTGCGGCTCAGAGTATTTGCTTTCCTGCCGGGTTGATTGGCGATGAAGGCCCGGAGAGCGGGTCTATGGCAGCCCGCCGCGAGTTGCTGGAGGAAACCGGTTATGAGGCAACGGGGATGCGCTATCTTTTCACCGGGCCTTCATCTCCCGGGCTGACCTCCGAAACCGTGGCGTTCTACTTGGCCGATGGGCTGCGGAAGGTGGCAGCCGGTGGTGGGGTGGACAATGAGAATATCCTCGTTCACGAGGCTCCGCTGGCTGGTATTGATAGCTGGCTCAATGGACAAATAGCTGCCGGTAAATCCATTGACCCTCGCGTCTACACCGGTTTGTATTTCCTCACTCGCCATGGCTGTGTATGAAGTCTATTATCTGAAAAAGCCCACCGGTAGCCCCATGGGGCCGCTGAGTGTGGATATCATTGAAGCGTTGGTAAAACAGGGCGAGATAACGGCGGATTACCTCTTTGCTCCCGATGGCTCGGAGGTATGGAAGCCCATAGCCGAGTTGCCGGTGCTGGCTCATGCTATATTCTCTCCGTCGGAGTTGCAGCAGACGCCGCATGTAAAGCCTCCGACGCATCTGGGGTGGGGGATTGTGCTTACCATATTCGGTTTTTTTCCGTTGGGAATTCTGGCCATTGTCAAATCCCTGAAGGTGGCAGAGCATTATGGTGCCGGGCGCTACGCCGAGGCTCGCCGTGCCTCGGATGCTGTGCGTAATATATGTATCCTGAATATCGTGGTCAGTGTCATGCTGATTATTTCCTGCTCGGTGGTTTTCTATAATTATCAAAAGACGAAGAGTCAAAATTATGAAGCAATATTACATCACACTTCCCGGTGGTAGCCCTTCCGGCCCGTTGAGTCTGGATGCGCTTAAGGTGATGGCCTGCAATGGCGGCTTGACGGCGCAACATCTCTACTGCGAGAATGGGGCCACGGAATGGCGCCCGATTACAGAGCTGGTCATTATTCATGCGGCCACACCGGTGATCCCCCCTGTGCCGGGGAGTAATCTTCAGCCGGTGACGTCGGAACGTCCGACAACATATCTGGTGCCGTCCATAGTTTTGCTGGCGCTCTCTCTCATGATATTTTACTTCAGTATTATTTTTGCGGTAGTTGCTGTAGTGTACGCCGGCCTGGCAGAGTCTGCCTACTCCGACAACAGACTGCAGGAAAGTGCTCACAATGGCCGGGTGGCCAAGGTGTGGTGTATTGTGACCGGTGTCACCATAGGGCTGCAGATACTGGTTCTTCTGGCGCTGTTTTTTCTGGTGTTTGTGTCTGCCGTTTCTTCCATGTAAGCCCCCATTCATTGCAAGATGATGACAGAAACTCAATATTACATCACCAAACCCGGCGGGCACCCTACCGGCCCTTTTAGCATTGACCAGCTGGAGGACATGGCTGCCGATGGTCGCCTCACTCCGGAGCATCTTTACTGTGTGGAAGGCATGGCTGAGTGGCTGCCTGCTTCTCGCATTGTGGATTTCCCGGATAGTGAGCAAGCCCAGCCTGCATCTCCGCCTGTTCCGGCATATATTCCGAGGAGCGTGCCTCCTTCGGTTCCGCGTCAGCCCGCAGGCGATAAGCCCGATACCCACAAATCTGGCGCAATTACTCTGACTATCCTGAGTTTTCTGATGTTTCCTCTTTCGATTATTTTTGCGCTCGTTGCGCTGGTGCTGGCGAGCAGGGCAGATAATTGCTGGAGTGCAGGGGACGAGTCCGGCTGTCTGCGCTACGCAAAATCTGCCGGTCTGTGGTGCAGAATTACCGGTATTATCATCGTGCTGCAAATTTTTATGGTAGTGGCAGGTGCTATATATGTGGGGACTGTTCTTATACCCGGCCTGGAGGAGAATTACCGGATGATCATTCATTGAACGCCGTACTGCCTTAAATTCTCACAAGGGATATACTAAGAACAAAACACTGCTGTGGCATGTGCCGCAGCAGTGTTTTGTGACTTTTGGCTCACCGGCTTCTGCATGGGAAGCCGGTAGAGCAATGTTAATAGACGTCTTTCTGGTAGCGCTTGGCTTTCTTCATGTCGGCCAGGTAGGCGGTAGCCTCTTCCTCGCTGCGGCCGCCCTTGGTGGCGATGATGTTCAGAAGAGCCTTTTCCACATCCTTGGCCATGCGGTTGGCATCGCCGCACATGTAGACGGCGGCGCCGTTCTCCAGCCACTGCCAGATTTCATCGGCGGCTTCCTCCATGAGGTTTTGGACATAAATCTTGTAGGCCTGATCACGGCTCCAGGCAACGGAGAGCTTCAGCTTGCCGCTCTCCACAAGAGGCGCTGTTTCATCCTCGTAGCAGTTATCGGTTGCCTTGTAGGGATTGCCGAAGAAGAGCCACATGGGGCCGGTGGCTCCATCTGCCACGCGCTGCTGCCAGAATGCACGGAAGGGGGCGATACCCGTGCCGGGGCCTACCATGATGATGGGGGTGGCTCCATCCTCCGGCAGACGGAAGTTTTTGTTGCTGTGCACGAACACTCGCACCTTATCGCCGGCGGCAATGCGGTCGGCCATGTAGGTGGAGCACACGCCGCCGCGGCTGCGCTCGCCGGTCTTGTAGCGCACTGCTCCCACGCAGAGGGAAACCTGGCCGGGGACGGCATCCGGGCTGCTGGCAATGGAGTACAGGCGCGGAAGCATCTTGCCCAGTATGCCGACAAAGGCGGCGGCATCCGGGAAGCTGGCCTTCATTTCCGGGTCCTGGGCCACATCCAGCAGGTCGCGCCCCCAGCAGAAATCCTTGAGTGCATCCTTGTCCTCCAGAATGGCTGCCAGTTTGGCGCTGCCTGCCACAGCGTTCCATTTGGTGAGCACTGGCTTCTTGAGGTTGGTGATGTCGTAAGATGTGGTCAGGGCTTCTTTGAGTGTGGTTGTGCCACAGGGGGTAGGCACCTCGGAGGAGGGAGCCAGCCCCACGGCGGCTATCAGGGCGTCCACCAGAGCGGGGTCATTGCAGGGAATGACGCCCAGGGCATCGCCTGTGACATAGGTCATGCCGGAGCCCTCCAGGGAGTAGTCCACATGGATGGTCTCTTTGGCACTGCCGGGTTTAGTAACGGAGCGAATCCCCACCACAGTGGCGGGGAACGGGTTCTTCATGCTGTATGCTTCCATATATATATGTGTGATGTGTTGAAAATGTTTCGTTGTGTGTGGTCCTGCTCTGTTGAAGGGGAAAGCAAGTAGGTTAAGAATCAGTAATTGGTAATTGCCTTCTGTCGTCTGGCCTGCAGGAGGGTGGGTGCTAGCATCTTACGGGCAGCGTGGCACAGCTCGATGTCTTGCTCTGCCGCAGTGATGGAGCGGCCGGTCTGTTCGCTCTGCTCGTAGGCCTCCAGCTCATTCTGCAGGCAGGATTCCAGGGCATTAACTCGGCGGGATATGAACATATCGAGAGCTTCGCCTACCTTGCGTTTCCAGGTTTCCAGGCGGGCGGCAATGACCTCACGCCCGGCGCGGCGCCAGGGCGGGGTGGTTTCGTTGTAGGCGCAGCTGCGGTTAATCATGCCCATGAAGGTCGTTTCCTTCAGCTCACCAAGGGGCACGGGCGTGCAGTCTAGCTCTACATCCGTCCAGGCGTTCAGTACAGCCTTGATGTAATCCTTGCGGATTTCCTCCACACTGCGACGCCGGAGGGTGTCGGCGGCCGCCTGCAGTTTTTCCTGCTCCATTTCCGTGAGCTCGCATATTTTTGCGGGGGCGAGAATATGGGTTTCCTGTTCGGCCAGGAGGTCGCCCAAGTCATTTTCTACCTTGGTGCGGATGCGGTTGAGCTCCTGCGCGGGCATGTCGTTTGCCATCCAGTCCGCGGGGAAATAGCCATCGGTTGCCAAATCCAGAATGGCGTCCAGACGGGTATTGAGGGTTTGACGGGCCTGG
The DNA here is from genome assembly GCA_017415555.1 of Akkermansia sp. Taxonomy (GTDB): domain Bacteria; phylum Verrucomicrobiota; class Verrucomicrobiia; order Verrucomicrobiales; family Akkermansiaceae; genus Akkermansia. The sequence continues at coordinate 32,483 of JAFQGF010000040.1, read as the reverse complement.
TCTGCCAGGTAACCGCAGCGGATGCGACCCTCATGCATGTTGTTGCTTTCCACAGCCTCTCGCAGGCGGGCAGAGTCCATCAGCTTGCGTATCGTGGCCTGTATGGAGTGAATGTGGGAAATGTGGTTCTGGCTCTTCTGTACAAAATCCTTCAGGCGCGTGTCGATGCTTTCGAGCGTTTTGAGCAGGTAATCTGCAGAGTTGCGGCGCAGCGTTGCCTCCGGGTTGCGCAGGTCTGCCAGAATTTCATCTTCCAAGGCTGCAAGGTTGGAGGCACTCGCGGGAAGGGGGCTCTCCTGTTTGAGCCCTTCGGGGCGGAATTTGTTTTCCTGCTGCCACCAGGCGAGTCCGGCGTTCACCCAGCTGCCGGGAATGACCTTGCGGATGAATTCGCTGAGCTGACGCTGTGTATTGTATTGCTGCTTCTCCTGCTGCATGAGCTGCTCCTCGGCGGGCAGCCAGTGTTGAGCTTCGATGCGGTTCTGCACTACGCGGATGGGGCGCTGGGAACGCTCCATGGCCGTGCGCAGGTAGGCTCGGGTGTCCGGTGTCAGGGCGGCAAAGCTGCTCTGCACCAGCAGGAAGTAATCTGCATTCTCGTTCATCCACTCATGCAGCTTTTCATCGTGCCAGTTGGAGGTCAGCCCGTCCATACCCGGCATATCCACGATGCCGATGCCGGCCTGCAAGAGGCGAGCCTCCGGCTCTACCAGGAAGATAGCGGCACAGCCGGCACTGGTATGTCCGCGGGACCAGGCATCGAGGTTGGCCTGATTGATGTTGCGGCGTTCTATGGATACCTTCTCGTGGAAATCTTCCGGCTCTACTTTGCGCAGGTAATCAATAACGAGTTCGAAAAGCTCCTGCTCCCCCAGTGTGTCGGCAGCCAGCGGCGAGAAGAGCTCCATGCGCTCTGTGCCATCATTGCTTGCCAGTATCACCATGGGCAGGCGGGTTGTCTCTATGCCCAGCTTTGTGGCACACAGGTTGCGGTGTGCCAGACAGTTGGTCAGGGTGGACTTGCCACTCTTGACGGAGCCTATTGTCGCCATCAGCAACAGGTTGGAGCGGAAGCGTGCCAGACTGCGCTCAATCTTCCGTGCAGCGCGTGTGGCAAGCCCCTTCAGCTCGGGTGAGGCCTTAGCCAACCCCGTGAGTTTCCTGCCGAATTCTGCTGCTTCTTTGCAGATGGTATCCAATTGCGTATCCATTGCACGCATTATACCCCACACTTCCGCGGCCTGCAAGCAAAAAGCCTGTTTTCCAAGCCCATCAGACACAAAAAAAGGCGCGCCGTTGCTGCCGGCGCGCCCTGTAAAGAGTTGTTGCAGGGATATTACTTGTTGCAGTAGGTGCGAACTGCAGCGGCGATGCGGGCGGACACGTCCTCGGGCTCGCCTTCCTCTACCACGTCTATCTGCACCACCTTACCCTGGGCACGATAGTGCTCCACTACGGGTACGGTCAGGGTTTCGTAGTCCTTGCGGCGCTTGGCGAATGCCTCGGGGTTGTCGTCCGTGCGTACAATCATGGCACCACCACACTTGGGGCACACCTCCTCGCCGTTGCGGGTTGTCTCACCGCAGGCGGGGCAAGCCTTGCGCTTGAGCATGCGGGCTTCGATGAGTTCGGCAGCCACATTCAGATATACCACGATGTCAACACCCAGCCCCATGGCGCTCAGGTTGGCATCCAGAGTTTCGGCCTGGGATACGGTGCGGGGATAGCCATCCAGCAGGCAGCCGCAATCCTTGTTCTCGCCCAGCCACTTGGCCACAATGCCGTTCACTACTTCATCCGGCACGAACATGGCGGCGTCCATGTACTTCTTGGCCTCCAGACCCAGCTCGGAGCCGGCGGCGATCTCTGCACGCAGCAGGGCTCCTGTGCTCAGCGGCTTCAGGTCGTATGTCTCGGAAAGGAAGTTAGACTGCGTACCCTTGCCGGAGGCAGGGGCACCTACAAGTACAAATCTCTTGAGCGTTTTCATATTCTTCGTAAGATTGAGCTCTGCTGCCGTTCTCCGGCAGCCGCTGCCGCTATTATGCCCTATTTTTTCAGGATTGCAAGCTTATTTTGTGCAAGACTCCGGGATGCCGACGCAAATGCACCGGGGAATGACGGGCTATCCCGCACCGGGTATAAGTTCGAGATTAATGAGCCGCAATCTCTCCGCCTTCGCTTGCTGAACTAGGATTTTTACTTTCATCGTCACCGGTCTGCGCAAGCTCATTTAAAATGCGATTGTCAATAGTTTTTTTCTGAACTTATTAATCGTTAAACTCTGACGGAGGTAAAAGTTCACAAGGATACGAGAAATACAGCGCCTCTTTTTTTATTCGGACTTTTCTTAAGTCACAGATTAGAAATCGTTTAGCGTGTTATCGCATTTTAAATGCTATACTAAACAGTAACGAGTGGGGCTTCCGTTTCCCCCAACGTTGAAAAAAACATGAAAAAGACACTCTTTCTGGCAAGTCTCCTTATTTTCATCGGTGTGATTTCTGCAAGCGGGCTGGATGCTTCCGAGGCAGATGTGAAGGAAAGTATAACGCTGAGAAGTGATAAAGTTGCTTCTGAAACGTTCACGGAAACCGCGGCCGGCAACGGTATGTTTTACTCGGATAAAAACAAGGTTGCATTTCTCGCTGCCGGTTCTTCCGAAACTCCGTACTACATTTCAGCCGCAGATGATACGCATACAGAAGTCGATGGTATATCCCTTTCCCAAAGCAGCGGTCATACGGTGAGCGTGGGAGCCTTTACCGGAGATTCCACCATAGTCATCGGAACGGAGGCCGAGCCCCTGCGGGTGTATACGGAGAACAGCCTTTTCATTGGCGGTTATGGCTGGCATGGTACAAGTGGCTGGCGGACTAATGCCGGGCTCGAAAGTAACACCCGTGGTGAGGTGCCCTTCGCAGCTCATGAAGGTACTATTGTTATCAACAAAGGTTCTGTACTCGATACGGGAACCGGCACCGATTCTCTGGGCGGAGCCCAAATATACATAGGGCACGGTGGAAAAGGTACTGTAGTTGTTGATGGCGGAACAATGACAACGCGAGCTTTCCTCGGGATTGCTACAACAACAGCTGAGTCTCACGATAACTCCGGCCTGCTTGAGATTAAGAATGGCGGCAAGGTGTACATAAAGGCGGAGCCCGATAAAATCAACAGTTATTACAACCAGCTGCTCATGGGGAGCAGTGTTACCGGCAAGGGGGGACTCCATATCAGCGGTGAGGGAAGTGAACTTGTGATGGAGAGCTCCGATCTGACTCCTGCAGCCAGTACCGGACAGAGTATTCATTATTCATTTGTATCTATCGGCTCGGGGAATGGAGGAGAAGCTGAGGTAACGGTGACGGATGGTGCTTCTCTGACACTCGGTACGAAGGGTGCCGGGCAGACTTACATCTATGTGGGAGAAGGTGCTGGCTCTGCCGGCTCTCTTAATGTGACAGAAAAGGCCGAGTCTCATTTGAATGGTACTTTCGTGGTAGGTAACGGTGGTGAAGGTTCGGTGAATATTACAGACGAAGGTTCATCTCTCTCTGCTGTCGATATGTACATAGGGCTTGCTGGAGGCAAAGGAAATGCAACTATCGGTTCCGGAGCAAGCCTGAACGTATTCGGGAACCTCATCTCCTATGACACGAATGATGATGGGGACGCTAACTCTATTTCCAACTCCGGTACGGTGAATGTAGGTGGATACATCTACCTGACTGATGGCACGACAACGCAGAACTATGGCACTATGACGGCCACTGGTCCCATTTACATCGACGAAGGTTCCGTTTTTGTCAATGCTCAAGGAGCAACGCTGGAGTCGACCGACAGTTATATTGCCCTGAATGCAGGAAGTAATACCACCAACATGGGAACCCTGAAGGGGCAGGATATTCTTGTGGCTGCAGGGGCAGTTCTGAATAACACCGGCAGTCTTATCTCTATTGGCGGAGAGAAGGGGATTGAGGTGGAACAAGGGGCTATCATCAATAATGAGGGGACTCTTACCGGGCAGATAAGCGGAGGCGGTACGGTGCAGGGTACCGGCTCTCTGGGAGAAGTCAGCATCGGCAAAGATACATCGTATGTGGTGGGAAATGACACAACACCCATCTTCGGCCTCTCTGCTCAATCTTTTACACTAAATGAGCAGTCCGCAATTATATTCAATGTTGATGGTACTACTGCAGTAAGCAAGGGCGAGTCTGCAACCTGGGGCTCCGGAAAACACTCGGTCATTTTCGGCGAGACGGTGAACGTGGTGGATGGAGCGGAGATTGAAATAGTATTTTCCCGCAGCATGCTGGCCTTAGAGTCGGATACGCCTTTTACACTGCAGCTGATATCCGGTGGCGAGAACAGTAATTACGGCAATCTCGACATGCTGCTTGCTAACACCAGTTATACCCTTGCTCCCGAGATGCGATTGCTCCGGGCTGTTTCGGCGGATGAATGGATGGTGAGCGTGACGAATGCCGAGTATTATGTGGATTCGGACAACAGTTTGTGGCTCCGGGGTAATGCGGCCGTTGTACCGGCCCCGGAACCGACAACTGCCACGCTGAGTCTGCTGGCTCTGGCTGTTCTGGCAGCACGGCGTCGCCGTGGCTGAAGCCACGGAATCTCCTGCCTTTAAGCCGGTGTTGTGGTGGACACCGGCTTTTTTTATCCCGGTATGCAGGATGCGGACTCCCTCAAGACGTATTTTTTAGGAGCTGGCACATTTTAGGCTCGCTTTTTGAGGCAGAACGTGGCAAAGTAATGCGCGACGAATTATAATCTTCTCTCATGAGCGATTCATCCTCTCCCAAGTATAAGCGTATCCTGCTCAAACTGAGCGGCGAGGCTCTGCGTGCGCAGGGCAGCAAGGATAATATTTCCCCGGAAATCGTGGCTCGCATCGCACGCGAGATTGCCGAGGCTCAGCAGAAGGGCAATCTGCAGATTGCCATTGTCGTGGGTGGCGGCAACATTTGGCGCGGTGCCAAGGCAAGTGTGCGAGGCATGGATCGCCCCACGGCTGACTATGTAGGCATGCTGGCTACGGTGATGAATGCTCTTTCTATCTGCTCCGCCGTGCAGGAGGCCGGTGTGCCGGCTCATGTGATGAGCGCCATCGAGATGAAGAATGTGGCAGAGCCTTATGTCCGCAACACGGCTCGCGAGCTTCTGCGTGAGGGGCAGGTAGTTGTGTTTGCCGCCGGTACGGGTAACCCCTTCTTCAGTACGGACACTGCCGCTGCCCTTCGCGCCTGCGAAATTAATGCCGAGGTTGTGATGAAAGCCACGTCAGTGGATGGTGTGTACTCTGCCGACCCCAAGGTAGACCCGAATGCAACGCGATTCGACCACATCAGCTACGAGGAGTGCATTTCCCGCGAGCTGAAGGTGATGGACCAGACCGCCTTCACTTTGTGCAAGGACAACAAAAAGCCCATCATGGTGTTCGATATGCACCAGCCCGGCAACATCACCCGCGCTCTGCTGGGTGAGCAAATCGGCTCCGTAATCAGCGAATAATTTTCAACAACAACTCAAAACACTCAAATTAATATGGACGAAGAAACACTCTTGCTCGAGACCGAGACCTCCATGGAAGAAGCCCTCGAGAATATGATGACCAAGTTCGCAGGTGTGCGTACCGGTAAGGCCTCCCCCTCGCTGGTGGATAATATGGACATTTTTGTGGCTTCCTATGGCACGAGCATGAAGCTTAAGAGCCTGGCTGTGGTGTCCACTCCCGATGCCCGTTCCATCCTCATTCAGCCGTTCGACCCCAGCACTCTCAACGACATCAAGAAGGCTATCGCCGAGAGCAGCCTCAATATTACGCCCATCATCGATGCCCGTTCCGTGCGTCTGCCCATTCCGGAGCTGACCGGCGAGCGTCGCAAGGAGCTCTGCAAGCATGTGAAGGCTCTCTCCGAGGAAACCCGTGTGCGTATTCGCGGTGTGCGTAAGACCGGTATGGACGGCGTGAAGAAGCTGAAGGCAGACAACATACTGACTGAGGATGGCGTGCGTCTGGCTGAGGACAAGGTACAGAAGCTGACGGACAAGTACGTCAAGAAGGTTGATGAGCTTGTGACGGCTAAGGAGAAGGAAATTATGACTGTCTGATACATCCCCGGACAAGAAGAATATACGATTATGAGCAGCAATACCACAAATGTTCTGGCACAGGGTATCGAGATTATCGGTTCCATCACATTCCAGAACGATATGCATATCGACGGTAAGATTGAGGGCGAGATTTTCTCCGAGTCCGGCAAGGTGACTATCGGTGAACTTGCCGACATCAAAGGCGATATCAAAGCCGGTGAGGTACACATTTACGGCCATGTGGACGGCAATGTGAACAGCGGTCGGTGCCATCTGGACGACCACGCTGTGGTGAATGGCGATATTACGACCGCCGTGCTTTCCATGGTGGAGGGCGCTCGCCTTTCCGGCCGTGCCCAGATTGGCTGAAGATAACCAACAAATGAAAAAAAGCGGTGCCTCCCAGGGACACCGCTTTTTTTATTCCGCATTGAGCAGACGTCGGAGCTCTGTGATGCGCGCGGTGAGTTGGTAAAACTCCTCGGCTGTGACATTGGATGCATTGAGCCGGGATTTGAGGAGGTCGATTCTGGCCTCGATGGCATCCCGTGCAGCACGGGCACAGGCCTGCTCTGTGAGAGCCAGCGTGTCCGGAAAATCCATGGGGGCATTGCTCATGTCGCGCAGTGCGGCAGACTGTTCGGGCGGCAGCGTCTGCAGAAAATCGGTCCAGGCGGCAGAATCTCCCGGGCTGGGGAGTTTTTCCAGCATGCGCTGGAGGATGGGCCCGCCGGCAAGCAGGGAAATAGGCTCCTGTAATTCCTCAATGCGCTCCACCAGCTGGTGCTGTACCTCAGCATTGCAAGCTGCGTGGGAGATGAGATTTCTCATGGTGGGGTGCAGGCGTATGGGCTGTATGCGCACCGGGGGGCTGTAGGTGGTGCCTGTGGAGGGTACATCCGGGTACTCATCCTCTTCATCCGGCTCATCTTTAGCGTGAGGGGGAGATTGCGGGGCGTTTTTACGGGAGCGGATGATTTCTTCTACGGTGAGTCGGAGGTCTTCCAGACCCGTGTTGAGGCGGCTGGCCAGGTCTGTGACGGCAACACCGCGGCGGATGGAGTCTGTAATTTCCGCAGCCAGTTCGGCCATGCGGGGGATGAGGGAAGCGCGGTCATTGGATTCCCGGGCCGATTGGAGTTCGATGCCTGCACGAACTTCCAGATAGGGGCGGGCTTCTGAGAGCACCTGTTGCAGGGCTTCCGGTCCGTGGGTGCAGACAAGGGAGTCCGGGTCCTCGCCCGGGGGGAGGGTGGCAAGGTACACTTCTATGCCGGCGGCTGCGAGTTTGCGATAGGTTTTTTCGCTGGCTTTGATGCCTGCGTTGTCTCCGTCATAACAGAGAATGGCCTTTTTGGCGTATTTGCGCAGCATGGCGGCGTGTTCATCCGTAAAAGCCGTGCCAAGGCCGGCTACGGCGTTACGAATGTCGGCTTTTTCGTGGCAGACAATGACGTCAATCTGCCCTTCGCAGACAACAACGGTCATGCCGGCTTTGGCGATGGGTCCTGTTGCTTTGTGTAGTCCGAAGAGCAGTTCACCCTTGCGGAAGGCTACGGTTTCCGCCGTGTTGACATATTTGCGCGGATCTTGTCCGTCTGCCATGATTCGGCCGGAAAAGCCCACCACCTCGCCACGGACATTGTGGATGGGGAACATGAGGCGGTCCCGGAATACCGGGTAACTGCCGCGGGCGCCATTACCCAGCAGGTTGGCTTCCAGTAGCAGGCGCTGGTCCATATTGGCAGCCGCTGCTTCCTGCAGCAGAGGACGGAAATTCGGCGGAGCCCAGCCGAGCTGCCAGGCTTTGGCGATGTCAATATTGAATCGGCGCTTTCTGAGGTAGTCGCGCACGTGGTCGGCCTCCCGGCTGCGGCAGAGCTGGCGGTGGTAGTATTCGGCGGCGAGTTTGTTGGCCTCAACCACTCGGCTGCGAAGCCAGCGGCGGCGGGCTGCCTCCGGGTTTTCTTCTTCCTCGACAACGGGTATCCCGTTCATATCCGCCACGCGCCGCAGGGCTGTGGGGTAGTCGAGGTTCTCGAACATCATGATGAACTTTACGGCATCCCCACCCACTCCGCAGCCAAAGCATTTGAATGTCTGGCGCGCCGGGTTGACACTGAAGGACGGCGTTTTTTCGTTGTGGAAGGGACAGCAGGCCTTCCAGGCATTGCCGGCCCGGCGGAGCTGGATATAACGCCCCACAATCTCCACCACATCGGCAGAGTCCTTAATGCGCGCCACGCATTCCTCCGTGATTCTGGGCATTTATGCTTGTGTGAGGGCGTACAGATGTTCTGCAAAGCCGGGATAGGATGTATTGATGTTGGTGCAGTGCTGCAGGGTTGTTTCTCCATCGGCGTTTAATCCGGCCATGAGGAAGCCCATTGCAATGCGGTGGTCGTGGTGGCTGTCCATCTCGGCTCCATGAAGAGCTTTACCTCCGTGGATACTCATGCCGTCTTCGAACTCTTCCACGTCCGCCCCCATGGCTCGCAGGTTCGCCACAGTGACGGCGATGCGGTCGCTCTCCTTTACGCGCAGTTCCGCAGCATTGCGGATGTTGGTCGTCCCCTCGGCAAAGGCTGCGGCTATGGCCAGAACGGGAATTTCATCAATCAGGTTGGGGATTTCCTCCTTCAGCACATCGGTGCCTACCAGGTGGCTTGCCGTGCGGACAGTGATGTCTCCGTAAGGCTCGCCCTCATTGTGGCAGTTGGTGATGGTGATGTCTGCCCCCATGCGGCGCAGCACGGTGATGATGGCATCGCGTGTGGGATTGATTCCTACAGCCGGTAGGGTAATCTCACTGCCGGGCACAATACTGGCGGCTACAAGCCAGAATGCGGCGGAGGAGATGTCGCCCGGTACGGTAATATCCTTTGCTTTAATATGTACCGGCCCCTGCACGGAGATGTCCAGGCCGTCTTCGGATACACGGCAGGGGATGCCGAAATGGGCGAAGAGGCGTTCTGTGTGGTCGCGGGTGATGGCGGGTTGATGCACACCGGTGCTTCCTTCCGTAAGCATACCGGCTAGCAATACGGCACTCTTGACCTGTGCGCTGGCCATGGGCAGGGTGTATTGGATGGGGTGCAGGGGACGCCCCTCTATCTGCAACGGGGCACAGCCGGCTTTCTGTCCGCAGGCGGTAATGTCGGCCCCCATCAGAGAGAGTGGGTCGATAATGCGCTTCATGGGACGGCTGCTTAGAGAGGGGTCTCCGTACATGCGGCTGGCAAAGGGAAGCGCGGCCAGCACGCCGGCCATGAGGCGCATACCTGTGCCGGAGTTGCCGCAGTCGATGTCTTGCGCCGGTGCCGTGGGGTGCATGCCGGTGCCGGTGAGGATAAAGTTCTGGGGGCTGTCTCCGGGCGTGACAGTCGCACCGAGTTGCTGCATAGCCCTCAGGGTATTGAGGCAATCCTCGCTGCACAGGTAGTTGTGCACTTTCATGCTGCCCTCTGCAAGTGCACCCAGAATGGCCACTCGGTGAGAAATGCTTTTATCGCCCGGCACTGTGATGGTGCCGCGCAGTCCGCCAATGGCGCGGCTCACGGTTATCGTGTCACTTGACATTGATTTTAATGCGTTTTTTTGAGAATCCTTCCTTAAGAGCACTCTTGTACCAGGCATCCAGAGCCTGTTCGCGGCGCACGCTTTCGATGGCACTGCGGATGCTGGCGCGGCATTCCTCCGGGCGAAGAGTTCCGGCAGGGGTGATTTCTCCGGCCTGCAGGATGTGCCAGCCCCACTCACTCTGTACCAGCGTGGGGACTCCGGCCGGTATGGCATCCTCGCCGAAGAGCGGCAGTTTGTGCAGTGGGCATTGCCCGGAATCTTCCAGCACGCCCAGCTCGCCGCCTTTCGGGGCACTGTGCAGGTCCTGACTGCATTCCTTTGCCACAGCAGCAAAGTCCTCGCCCTGTTGGAGTCGCGCGAGTATTTGCTGTGCCTGTTTTTTCACCTCTGCGGGGTCTTTGTGCAGTGTTTCCAAGAAAATATGCTTCACTTGTCTGCGGGCGGGAGCCGGCAACTCGTGTTTCAATTGTTCGTAGACCCTCGTCACGTCTTCATCGCTCACGGTAATGTGGGGCTCAATAGCCTGCTCCAGCAGGGCAGCGGATTGTAGTGTGCTGTTGATGCGTTTGCTGTAATGTCCCAGATTTTCATACCCCTGGGATTGCAGCTGAGCCTCCATAGCTGCCGGATTTTCAGCGCGAGTTGCCAGAGCAGCCGCTTCCGCAGAGGCTTTCTCGTGGAAGTCGGGCAGACGGGTGACATTGTAGCGCGTGCGTATCTGCAGCAACTTGGCGCGCACCATATTCATCAGCATGGAGGCCCGGCGACCGGGTTCCGGTGCTTTTCTTCCGGCCAGAGCATCCTGTTCTGCCTCATAGCGATTCAGCTGAGCCTTAGTGATAGGTTCGCCATACACGTCTGCAACAATCTCCGATGCCGGTATTGCCGGAGTTTTTCCTCCGTACATCATATTCCATACAGGTCCTCGGAATGCCAGCAAATCCAGTCCAAGGTAGAGGAGAACACTACCGAATATTGCCAGCTTGATGGTGCTGTACCTGAGGGATGAAAGCTTCACGCGCACATTGTACTCTCTTCCGCGAGGATTGGCAAACAAAAACCGCGTCAGGATACGGAGGCGCATATTTTTTGTCCGTGGCCCGTGCTGTTTCCGGTCTGTGTGTTTGTAAAAGCTTGCAAACTGTGACAAGGGGGTGTAGAATAGGCGGCGATGAGAAGACCACCTATACCCGGGTTGGTGCTGGCAGATGGCTGGCTGGCACCTTATGAGCGAGAGATAAAGGGCCGCATGCGTTTGTATGATGGTCGTCTGGCGAGTATACGTCGCCGTTATGGCTCTCTGTCGGAGTGTGCCAATGGTTTCCGGCGCATGGGGTTCAACCGGGATGCGGTTTCGGGAGAGTGGATATACCGCGAGTGGGCTCCCGGGGCTCGTGGTCTGTTCCTCATCGGCGACTTTAATGGCTGGGACCGTGCGTCTCATCCCATGCAGCAGAATCAGGATGGTGTGTGGGAGCTGCGCCTGCCGGCAGATGCTCTGCAGCATGGCCAGCACGTGAAAGTACATGTAGTGGGGGCAGACAATGTGGGGAGAGACCGTATACCGGCCTGGATTCGCTATACTGAGCAGGACCCCGCTACTTTCGATTACAGCGGTATCATCTGGGAGCCGGCAGCGCCGTATACATGGAAGAACACCCGCTGGAATCCCTCGAATGTGAAGGTGCCTTTTATTTACGAGGCGCATGTCGGCATGGCCGGGGAGGAGGAGCGCGTGCACAGCTACCGCGAGTTTGCGGACAATGTTCTGCCGCGCGTGGCTAAGCTGGGCTACAATGTGGTGCAACTCATGGCGATACAAGAGCACCCGTACTATGGTTCCTTCGGCTACCATGTTTCCTCATTCTTTGCTCCCTGCAATCGCTTCGGCACGCCGGAGGATTTGAAATACCTCATCGACACGGCTCACGGACTGGGAATTGCCGTGCTGCTGGATGTCGTGCACTCCCACGCCGTGAAGAATGTGGCGGAGGGGCTCAACAATTTCGATGGTTCGGGTGGTCAGTATTTCAATGCCGGCAAGCGGGATGCTTTTCATCCGGACTGGGACAGCTGCCTTTTCGATTACGGGCGTGCGGAGGTTATCGAGTTTCTGCTCAGTAATTTGCGCTGGTGGCTGGAGGAGTACCACTTCGATGGCTTCCGCTTTGATGGTGTGACCAGCATGCTCTATCTACACCACGGGCATGAGCCATTTACGGATTTGGGCTGCTATTTCAACACTCAGGTAAATATAGATGCCGTGGTGTACCTGCAACTGGCGGCTACGCTGGTGCAGCAGGTCACACCCGGGGCTTTCGCCATAGCGGAGGATATGTCCGGTATGCCCGGCCTGTGCCGCCCTGTGGATGAAGGGGGCTTTGGCTTTACCCACCGCCTGGCTATGGGGCTGCCGGATTATTGGATTAAGCTGCTCAAGGAGAAAAAGGACGAGGAGTGGAGTGTGGGCGATATATGGTACACCCTCATCAACCGCCGCTACGGTGAACCCAATATCGCTTATGCCGAGAGTCACGACCAGGCGCTTGTGGGGGACAAAACGATCGCTTTCCGCTTGATGGATGCCGAGATGTATACACACATGAGCTGCGAGATGCCCAGCCACATCATCGATCGCGGCATGGCGCTCCACAAGCTGATACGCCTGGCTACGCTGGCAGCCGGCGGCGAGGGCTGGCTGAACTTCATGGGCAATGAGTTCGGCCATCCTGAGTGGATAGATTTCCCGCGCGAGGGCAACGGCAACTCCTACAAATACTGCCGCCGCCAGTGGAGCCTGGTGGACAATGAGTTGTTGCGCTACAGATTCCTGAATGCCTTTGACCGCGCCATGCTGGCTATGGCAAAAAACACAGAGCTCCTTTCTGCACCTCCGGCTCGCCCGCTGAATATGGACGAGAGGAATCAGGTGATGGCGTTCGAGCGTGCCGGGCTTGTCTTCGTGTTCAATTGGAGCGGAACCCGCGCGATACCGGACTACAAACTGCCGGCTCCGGCGCATGGAGAATGGAAAGTGATGCTGGATTCCGATGCTTCCGCGTTTGGCGGACTCGACAGACAGGATCACAGCGTGAACCACCTTACGGATAAAACGCAGCATCTTTCCCTCTACCTGCTGCCGCATACTGTCACGGTGCTGGCTCGTGCATACAGGGGAGGAATGTTGCGCTGAATGATAACGCGTATGAAAACAGATATAAAAATTTGCTGAGTCTCTATCATCTTTAGCATTATTCTATGCTTTCCGTTGGGATGTATTGTTGCGGCGTACGCCGTACAGTTCTGTATCGTGTGTCTTTTTGAAGATTTTTTCAGTGTATCTGGTTTCCAGCATTGTAAATTGAGTCATGAGGTATTTTTTGCTTTTCATTTGTGCAGGTGTAGTTTTGCTGAGTCAGTGTGCACCCTACAGGCACAATACTATTCCGGCTGCTGCGGCGAACCTTCCATCCTCGTTCTGCTATCTGGATACAGTGGCACCAAGCGTGCGGGTGGATTTGAAATACAGCGGGAGCGATAACTTTGTGGGGCGTCCCATTGCGGGCTATGCCGGTACCCGCGCTGTGTTGCGTAAAGATACAGCTCAGGCTATCAAAAAAGCTGCGGATATTCTGGCAAAGCAGGGGCTTGGACTGCTGGTATGGGATGCCTACCGCCCGGCTTGTGCCATGAGCGATTTTCGGAGCTGGTCCCGCACGAAGGATGAACGCATGAAGGCTCGCTTTTACCCCAATATCAGCAAGCAGGGGATATACGATGGTAAATACATTGGCGACATTTCCGAGCACAGCTGGGGAATTGCCGTGGATATCACCCTGGTGGATTTAGACTCGGGTAGGGAGCTGGATATGGGAGGCCACCATGATTTGCTGGATGTGTCGTCTGCTACGGAAAGTCCGCTGGTGACGCCCGGACAGCGTGCTAATCGACTGAAACTCAGAGATGCAATGGCTGCTGTGGGAATGAAGAATTACCCCACTGAGTGGTGGCATTATTACCTGGCCGATCCCGGCACTCTCTATTCATACAACTTTGAATTGCGTGACGATTTGCAGTCCGCTCCGCACTAAGTTGTTAAGAAAAGTAAAAAAATGTGCCATAGGCCGTTAATCGGCTTGAAATAGGGGGGCATTTATCGTATAATGCGCCCGTACCTATGCATGCGATGAACATTTTAGGCCAGGCTGTCAAGACTGCGGAGTCCACCGCAGGCTTCGATTTATTCGAGATTTTCGAAAAGGGCGGACCACTGATGTATGGACTGCTGGCGCTTTCATTCATGGCGCTGATGGTAGTGTTTGTGTGTCTGTGGACGACACGTTCCTCTGCCGTACTTCCGCGCGACATTGTGCTTTCCGTAGAGTCCTACATTCGCCGCAAGGACTACGCCGGCCTGCTGAGTCTGTGCGAGCGCGACGGTTCCAGCTTTGCCCGCACCGTGCATGTGATAGTGATGTTCATGCAGCGTAACCTCCGTGCCAACATGGACGCTGTGCGCGAGGTGGCATCTGCAGAGGCTACTCGCCAGGCCAACATTCTGACCCGCCAGATTAACTGGCTTTCCGACATTGGTGCCATTGCTCCCATGGTGGGTCTGCTGGGTACAGTGCTGGGTATGATGAGCACCTTCTGGGAAATGGCACAAGGCAACTTCGAAGGTGTGAAGCAGATGCAGATGGCCAGCGGTATCTCTGAGGCCATGATTACCACAGCCGGCGGTCTCGTGCTGGCCATTCCCTGTATGTTGGCATACGCCGTGTTCCGCAACCGTATTCAAAAGCATATCACCGACATGGAGGTGGCCGTCACACACATCCTCTCCGTGCTGGCCGTGCAGGCAGACCGAGAGCAGCGTCTGGGCAACATCGCCCAGAAGGGTGCCCGCAGTGAGATGATGGACGACGAGTATTGATTCATTCCTCCCGTCGAGTGCCATGAAAATTAACGCAAAGGTACCCGAGCCCATAGGCTTTCAGCTGGCTCCCATGCTTGACGTGGTGTTCCTGCTGCTTATCTTCTTTGTCGTGACTCAGAAGTTTATTCTGAACGAGCAGGATCTTAAAGTTAAGGTGCCGACTGCACCCAAGACTACCGAGGAAGCATCCCGCGCTATCGATGAAATCATCATCAACGCCCGAGAAGAGGAGGATGGCACACTGGTGGTGACGATTGACCGCGAAATCTTCACCCTCGAGCAGCTCGAACAGCGACTCCGCAGGCAGGTGCGTCTGAATGAGAATCAGCCCGTGCGTATTCGCGGTGATGCCGAGATGCGCTGGCAGAAGGTGGCAGATGTGATTTCCACATGCACCAAAGCCGGTGTGTACAACGTGAGTTTCTCCAAGCAGATGCCCAAGGCCGCCCAATGAGGCCTTGGCATTTGCCTTTTCCCGCAATACGCTCCGTATGCCGGGGGTGTTGCAAATCCATAAACCGTTCGACCCGATATGATGATGAAACGACATTTTTTATACCTGCTGGCGCTGGGGGCTCTCCCCATGCCGGTTGTGTTTGCCCAGCAGCCGCAAACAGATGAGGATGCCCTTGAGGTGAACCCCGAGGCCGATGCCTATGCTATTGCTGAGCATTTGTATGCGCAGGCGCGCCAGCCCGGGGTGGATGCTCAGTCTCGCCGCCTTGGTATGGAACGCGCTGCGGTGCTTTTTGCGGATTTTGTCCGTACTTATCCCAAGTCTTCTCAGGTGGCCAAGGCGCAGTATCTGCAGGCCGTTTGCCAGGAGGAGTCCGGGGATAAAGCCGGCTCCGATGCCACTTTGGAGAAAGTCGCAGCGCGTAAGGGAGCCGGGGAGTTTGCCGCAGCGGCTGCCTATAAGCTTGCTACGCAGGCAAGTTCGCGCAACCTGTGGGAAAAAGCCCGAAACTATTACCTCATAACCGTGCGGGAATCTCACCGACCGGATCTCCGGAATGATGCTACCTACCGCCTGGGGCGCGCCCACCTTCAGCTGGGGCAGAAGAAAGAGGCCGAGGCGCGTTTCATGAGCCTGCAGATGGATAACAACGTGGCACCGGCTATTGCGAATGCCTCTCTTTACGCCCTGGCTCAGATGAAAACTGAGGCTGGCAGCCATGCTGAGGCCTACAGCTATTTTACTCGTCTGCTGCAGAACAATGAGGTGGAGAGTGGCATGCAGGGCATGGCTGTGCTGCAGGCTGCGCGTCTCGCATCCCGACTGGGCAAAGCCCAGGAGGCACAACAGCTATACGCCAGGCTCTCCGGCCTGAAGGGCATGGAAAAGTATGCCGGCGAGGCTCAGATGGAAACCCTGCTGCACCTCTACAAGAACAGGGATTATGAAGGAGTCGTGCGCCAGATTTCCAGCAACTATGCCCAGCTGGATGACCCCGCACGGGAAGCTCGGCGTGCTCTGATTGTGGGGCAGTCCTTCCTGGAGCTGCGTAACTATGTGCGCGCCGCCCAGTGGTTTGAAGTGGCAGAACAGGCTCAGCCACGCACCCCGCTGGCAGCAGATGCCGCCTATCGCCGTCTGGTGTGTGCCCAGCAGACCCGCAGCGTCAACTTTTTCTCTCTGGCTCAGCGTTACCTCAATACTTACGCCGTAGCCGGGCAGAGCACAGCTGCACTTCCCTGCAATGACCTGGTGCGTCTGATGTATGCCGACCGCATGATGTTGGCAGACGTGCCTGAGGCGTCCCGACAGTTCGAGGCCATCAACTTTGAGCACCTGCCGGAGAGTGTGCGAGCCGATGCTATGTATAAGAAGGCCTGGTGCTCTGCCCAGAGCGGCAATGGCGATCCGATAGCCACACTCAATACCTTTATCTCGAACTATACTACCGATATCCGTATGCCGGAGGCGCTTGCCCTGCGCGGCAGCTGTCTGGTAAAAATCAACAACATCAGTGGTGCTCTGGCGGATTTTGAACGCGTTATCAATGAGTATCCTCAATCTGCCGCCGTGCCCATGTGCTGGCAGCGTGCAGCCCAGGCGGTGACGAACAAGGATCCCAAGCGCATGATTGCCTATTACGAAGGCTTGATTAAATGTGCTAACCGCGGAGTGAAGCCTGCCGCCATTGCTGAGGCTCATTACAACATTGCCCGTGCTCAGTACGAGACGGATGCCGCTGCGGCCATTCCTCACTTCCGCGAAGCCCGCACTCTTAATCCGGAGCAATATGGCGCGGCTGTGGATTTGAGTCTGGTGCACTGCTACTTCAAGCTAAAGGACGCTGAAAACCTGCGCGAGACGCTGGTGATTCTGGAGCGTAACAATTCTTCCTCCTACAACGCCCTGCCACCGGCTGTGCCTCGCTGGTGCGGGTGGATGTGCTTCCAGAGCAAGCGTTACCTGGATGCAGACAAATATCTTTCCGATGCCGTGGCTCGTGCTCCCCGGGAGAAGTATACTGCTGCGGATGGTACGCAGAAAGAGCGTGCGGCTGTGGAGCCGCTCGTGTGGAAAACCCTTGCACGTGCCCGCCTGGAGCTGCGCCAGTATGAGCGCGGCCTGGAGGCTGCTGAGCACTATGTGAGCATGGAGACTCAGCCCTACCGCAAGGCTGAGGGTATGCGCGATAATGCCTTGTTGCTCATTGGTGTGAACCGCACGGAAGAAGCCCGCAAACTGTGTGAGGAAGCCATTGCTCTGGGCATCGACGGCCCCATTAAGTCATCTGTCTTCATCACACTGGGCGATGCCTACTATGCAGACCGCCAGTTTGCCGAAGCTGCCAAGTATTACGGACGTACGGCCAACGTAGTGAGCGACAAAGACCTGAAACCGACGGCGCTGTACAAGATAGCCCGTTCTCTGCGCCAGTGTGAGCGTGCCGGCGAAGCTGCTCAGTATGAGGATACGCTGCACAAGGAATTCCCCAACTGGCTGCCGGATCATAATACGGCTATCTTCATGAAGATGCACGATAAACAGTAATCTGCGGCGGAAACGATGTATTACTCGCAAGGAGAGAACAGGCGCAAACGCTGGTACCACCTGCTGAGCATAGGGCATACCAAGCTCCTTGTGCTGGCAGGCTTGCTGGTGTTTTCTATCATCACTGTGCTCACTGTGTTGCTTACCTACACCGTGCGCGCCATGAAGTATGACCTGGAGCGTGTGGTGACCGGTGGCAGCGTGAGCACGCTTTACGACTGCGACAACAAGCCTGTTGTCCCTCTCTCCGGCGAGGATGTGCTGCCCGTGCGCTGGGAAGAACTGCCCCGCAACCTGGTGAATGCCTTTGTCGCGCGCGAGGACGAGAGCTTCTTTGAGCATAATGGAGTTGTTTACTCCTCGGTTCTGCGTTCTGTTCTGCGCAATGTGGCCTCCTTCAGCTATGAGCAAGGGGCTTCCACCATTACCATGCAGCTCACTCGCAATGTATACGAGATGAGCGAAAAGACCATGGATCGCAAATTGCTGGAGGCCATGCTGGCACAGCGTATTGAACGCCGTTTCGATAAGCATACCATCCTGACTCAGTATCTCAACCGCATCTACTTTGGCCAGAATTGTTATGGTATAGCTGCTGCTGCCAAACGTTATTTCGGTAAGCATGTCATGGAGCTCAACCTGGTGGAGTGTGCCACTCTGGCCGGGCTGGTGCGCGCGCCCTCCCTCTGCAACCCGATTTCGGATATGGATAATGCCATGGGCGTGAAGCGCGAAACGCTGGGACGCATGCTGGCAATGGACTTCATCTCTCAGGAAGAGCACGATAATGCTGTGGCAGAGCCCATCGTTCTTGCTGAATCGTCTGCCGCTGAGCGACCGGTGGCCTCGTATGTCACCATGTGGGCGCGGCGGGAGCTGGATGAACTGCGGGATGAACTGGGGGAGAATATAGGAGGTATCAGTGTAGTTTCCAACCTGAATCTTTCGCTCCAGCAACGTGTGGAGCTTGCCATGGAGCGTGCTCTTGTGGCCGTGGAGAAACCTAATTCATTCCCGGAGGAGTGGCTGCCCATTCTGAATGAAAACCCCGAGGAAGCACAGCGCTTGCGTAAGTTTTTTGAGGGCATTAAGCGACCGGCAGATATGAAGGTGCGCGATGGCAACGACCTGAAGGATGTTTTGCAGTGCTGTGTGCTGGTAGTGGACTCCCGGCGCAATAACCGAGGGCGTGTACTGGCGCAGGTATCCGGTCGCAGTGCTGTGGATGGTCGTGACCGCTGGCAGGAAATGTGTCACCCCGGCAATGCGGCGGCGCCCTTGCTGTATGTATGTGCCTGTCTTCCGGGGGGCGACAACACGCACATTGTTGCCCGCAAGGCGGACGTAACCGGCCAGAGCCTCGGCTATGAGGTGGTGAGCTCCCTCTACAGGAAACTTGGCTTGCGTATGGAGTTGCCTGCCCGCGAGAATGAGATGGCGCTGTACCGTGGAGAGTTTAATATAGCCCGCCTGGATTTGGCTCGCGCTTTGTTTGATATTCAGAATCAGGGTAATGGCTATCTTTTCAAGCTCATAAGCCGCGTGTGGAGCCGCGGAGGGAATCTTATCTATACCCATGCCCCGGAGAAGACGCAAGAGTTTATCCGCCGCGAGGCAGCTTCGGCCGTTGCCAAGATTCCGCCTTTTGAACTGACAGAAGGTGAACCGACTGTGCTGAATGAGACTCTGCCGAACAATCATGGCACCTTCTGTATGGTGAGCAATGATAAAGGCGTGGCGGTGTTTGTGTGGATGGGCTTCGATAATCCGGCTCTGCTGCCGCAGGGCACTCGCATGGCGGCCCTCATGAAACGTGCTGCCTATTGCCTGGCAAAGGAACTCCATACCGAGGCCAGAACTCTCCTGCGAGCCCGGGCTTCGGCAGAGCGCGAAAAGAATAAATCATGATGGACTTTACACCACAGCTCCGCGTGGCGGAAGCCGCTGCCAGAGAAGCCGGGGCTTACCTGCGCAGTCGTTTTCACGAGGTGCATCGTGTTAATGAGATGCTGCCGCACGATATCAAACTACAGCTGGACCGCGACACCCAGCAGCTCATCGTGCAGAGGCTCACTCAAGCTTATCCGGATGATGCTGTCCTCGGGGAAGAGGGGGTGCGTGGTGATACTGCCGCAGATTCTCTCTGGATTGTCGACCCCCTGGATGGTACGGTCAATTATTTCTATGGCATTCCTATATTCTGTGTAAGTATCGCCTTGCGAGTGCACGGTGAGCTTGTGCTCGGCTGCGTTTATGACCCCATGCAGGATGAATGTTACACAGCCCTGGCCAGCCGGTTCGCCCGCCTGAATGGACGGGATATCCGGGTTTCGGCGCGTGCGGCCATGGCAGAGGCCGTGGTATTTGTCGGCCATGGGCGGCACGATGGCTCTGGCGCAGAGGGGGTGAGACGCTTTGCCCACATATCTTCGCAGGTACGCAAAGTGCGAATTCTGGGGTCTGCCGCTCTCACCCTATGCTACATTGCTGCCGGGCGTTTCGATGCCTACATAGAGAACCGGATTCATGTGTGGGACTTTGCGGCAGCCCGTGTCATTCTGGAGGCTGCCGGTGGGGCTCTGGAGTATTGTCCGCTGGCAGAGAAT
Source organism: Akkermansia sp. (assembly GCA_017415555.1). Lineage (GTDB taxonomy): Bacteria > Verrucomicrobiota > Verrucomicrobiia > Verrucomicrobiales > Akkermansiaceae > Akkermansia. Next base: position 12,238 of record JAFQGF010000040.1, on the reverse strand, counting down.
CCTCATTCTGGTTCCGTTATTGCCTGGAATGGAGCCTTACCTATACATGAAGCTTTGCAACTTCCGCAACAATGAGCCACCCCTGCCGAGCCATGAACAGAAATACAAGCAGAGAGAGTAATCCTCGCCGCCTCGCCTGGCAGTGTTTGCAGCGCTGGGGGCAGGGCGGTGTCTTTGCAGAAACTCTTATTGAGCGGGAGTGCAGCGGGCTCTCTCCGCGCAACCGTGCTTTTGTGCAGGCCGTTGTGCTGGGCACATTGCGGAATCTGCGCTGGCTGGAGCATCTGTGTGCACAGCTTCGCAAGGGAAAGCTGGAGGACTCTGCTCGCTGGCTCCTGCTACTGGGGCTGTGTCAGCTGTTTGTTCTGCATAAGCCGGAGCATGCCGCCGTGGGGGAGACTGTATCTCTGGCGCCCGCTCGTTTGCGTGGGCTTGTCAATGGTGTGCTTCGCAATGCCACACGGCGTCGGGATGAGTTCCTGGCGGAGCTGCCGCAGCTTTCTCCGGGGGTGCGTTATTCCACGCCGGATTGGCTTGTAAAGCGTTGGATGGCAGAGTTTGGGGAGGAGGAAACGCTGCAGTTGCTGGCTTGGAATGTTCAGGTGCCTCCTGTGTATGCCCGTATCAACCCGCTTAACCCGCCCCAACCCGGCGAAAACTGGCAGCCGCTTGCGCACGCTGCCGGCTGGTTCAGACTGCCTGCCGGATTGCCGCTGGAGGAACTGAGTGCCGGGCGTATTTATGTGGCCGACCCTTCCACCCGCTACTGTGTGGAGATGCTGGCACCACAGCCCGGCGAGCGTGTGCTGGATGCCTGCGCTGCCCCCGGCGGTAAGTCTGTCGCTATGCTGGGGACGACAGGCGGGCAAATCCGCCTGCTCGCAACGGATGCAGAGTCACACCGCCTTCCGCAGCTGAGGGAAAATCTCCGGCGCACGGGTGCCACGGCCATTGCCGTGCAGCAGCACAACTGGGCAGAGCCTTGCCCGGACGAATGGAAGGCCGCTTTTGATGCTGTTCTGCTGGATGTGCCCTGTAGCAATTCCGGCGTGTTGCAGCGTCGGGTGGATGCTCGCTGGCGTCTGCAACCCTCTGAGTTTGAGCGGCTGGCTGAACTTCAGTTACAGATCCTTACCCGTGCGGCAGCGGCCGTTCGTCCAGGTGGTCGCCTGGTGTATTCCACCTGTTCCATCGACAGGGCGGAGGACCAAGCTGTGGTAGAGGCGTTCCTGGCTTCGCATCCGGACTTTTCCCTGCAAAATGATTATCTGGCCTTGCCTCATCGGGAGCAGGCTGATGGAGCCTATGCCGCCTTGTTATACAGAACTGATAATTTCTGAAAAAAAAGCTGGAAATTGTAGGACTGATGTCGTATACTACCTCGTGAACAAAGTCTCCACATTGCGAAAAATATGATTACGAAGAAACTTACCATCCAGAATAAACTAGGGATTCATGCGCGTCCGGCTGCTCAGTTTGTACGGGTTGCCAGTCGATTCTCCGCGGATGTTACCGTGGAGAAGGATGAAGAATCTGTAGATGGTAAGAGCATTATGGGGCTAATGATGCTGGCTGTTGGTTGGGGTGCAGAGATAACTGTGACCGCAGATGGTGCAGATGAGGCTGCCGCTATGGATGCGCTGGAAGAGTTGATTAACAACAAATTCGGCGAAGATTAACTTTTTTCCGTAAATGAGAGCAGGGGGTGGTTTTGAGCGCAGGTTGAAGGGCGTGCCCGTATCCCCGGGTATTGCTGTGGGTGTGTTGCGTGTGGAAGCTCGCGGCTGCCCGTCTCCGATTGTTCGCTCCATTCTGCCCACGGAGATGGAGAGTGAGTGGGCGCGCTTTGAGAGCGCTCTTGCCCGCACCGAGGAGGAACTCCATTCTCTTAAAGCCCGTGTGGAGCACCTTTCCGGTGCCAACGAGGCGGCTATTTTTGATGCACACCTTCTTTTCCTGCGGGATCGTACGGTGCTGAGCCGCCTGCGGAAGGAGATGCCCAAACGTATGCAGAATATTGATTCTGTATACTATGCCGTGGTGCAGAACTTCATGGAGGTGATGCGCCATGTGGACGACCCCTACCTGCGCTCCCGCGTGGTGGATATTGAGGACGTGCTACAGCGCGTTCTCAAGAATATGGCTCCCAGTGAGACTGCACCTCTCTGCGGCGATTGCACAGAGCCCTGTGTGTTGGCCGCTTATGATCTGACCCCCAGCGACACCGCCGACCTGGATCCTCGCAAGGTGCAGGGATTTGTGACGGAGGCCGGCTCGGCTGTATCGCACACTGCCATTCTGGCTCGTTCGTTGGGGATGCCTGCCGTGGTAGGCGTGCCGAATCTTCTTATCGACTCCCGCGTGGGTTGTAAGTGCATTCTGGATGGCTACAGCGGTTGTCTTATTCTTAATCCATCCGAGGAAACTGAGCAGCACTACCGTGAACTGCAGGCAGAGAAAGAACGCGCTTATTCCGCCCTGGTAGATATGAAAGACCTGCCGGCGGAAACAACGGATGGTCGCCGTATTCGTCTGGCAGCCAATGTGGAGTTTGCTCATGAGTACACCGCGATTCAGCGTTCCGGGGCCGAGGGCGTAGGGCTTTTCCGTACAGAGTTTTTCCTGCTCGGTGGGGGGAGCCTGCCGGATGAGGAAGCTCAGTACCTTCACTATCGCAAGCTGGTCGAGTCCTGCAATCCCCAGGAGGTTATTTTCCGCACACTGGACTCCGGCGGCGATAAGCTGCCCTTCGAGGTATTGGAGGAGAAGGAGGACAACCCTTTCCTTGGCTGGCGGGGTATCCGAGTTTCCCTCAGCCGTGTGGAGATTTTCAAGGAGCAGCTGCGTGCTGTTCTGCGTGCTTCCGCTCATGGTAAGGTGGGTATTATGTTCCCGATGGTCTCCGGCATTACGGAGGTTAAAGATGTGAATGCCTTACTGGATGAGTGCCGCGCTGAGCTGCGCGAGCGCGGTCAGGCTTACGATGAAAATATGCGTGTGGGTATCATGATAGAGGTGCCCAGTGCCGCCATGATGGCAGATGTGCTCGCTCGCCATGTGGATTTCTTTTCTATTGGCACGAATGACCTCACCCAGTATACCATCGCTGTAGATCGCGTGAACTTCCGTGTTGCCAGCATGTTCCGCCCCACACATCCCGGTGTGATTCGTCTGATGCACCAGACGATTGCCGCCGGAAAGCCCACCGCCGTATGTGGAGAGATGGGCGGCGACATTAACCTGGTACCCCTGTTGGTAGGGCTGGGCGTGGCGGAGCTTTCTGTTGGTGCTCACTTGCTGCCCGTTGTGCGCTATGCCATACGCCACCTCAATTACAAGGAGTGCCGCGCCATGGCAGAAGAAGCCCTCCAGGCTGAGGATAGCTACACCATCCGTAACCTTTCCTCCGACATGGCTCGCCGCTGCTATCCGGATTTGTTCCGTTGAGAATGTCTTTCTGCACGCTTGTTTTTCAGCGTCGATGGGTGAAGTAAGTGTTCTGATACCTGATTGAGGACACTGGCATTGAAAGTCAGGCTCGCTGTGCATTGTGAATAGGCTTCGGTTCCCCTCCGGGGAAGTTTGGGTTTGTCGACAAATAATCCCCATGTTCGGAAAGACTGATGAGTTGTGTAGCTCTATCAGTATGGCAGAGCACTTTTTTTGGGGCAATGCAGTGTGTATGCTACTTTTTAGCTTGCAGAGCAGGGGTGATTTCTGATAGGATAGGTGCGATAAAGTCTGATATTATGCTTGAAGCCCGCAATATATCTCTGGAGGTGGAATCCGGTGAAGAGTCCATCTTCCTCCTCAATGACGTGAATTTCTGTGTTCCGCGAGGACATTTTATGGCTATTGTGGGGCCTTCAGGTTGCGGCAAAACGACCCTGCTCAAGGCGATTGCCGGCATTAAGGAAACAACGGATGGCTCGTTTTTCTGGGAGGGGCGTGATTTGTCCGAGGAAGGGGATTTTGAGCCGCACGAGATTGGCTATGTGCCTCAGTTCAGCATAGCATACGATGAACTGACGGTGGATGAGAGCATTGAGAGCTCGGCGCGACTGCGCGTGAATGCAGATGAAGATGAACTGAACGATATTATTGATAACGTTCTGGCAGAAACTGGGATGACGGATATTGCCGACCGCCAGGTGAAGTTGCTCTCCGGCGGGCAAAAGCGCCGTCTTGCTTTGGCTATGGAGTTGGTGAGCAGCCCCCGTATTCTGCTGTGTGATGAAGTGACGAGTGGTCTGGACCCGCGCTCAGAGCGCGAGATAGTCCAGTTGTTGCATGACCTGAGCATGAAAGATGGGCGTATTGTGATATCTGTGACACACAGTTTGGCCCAGATGGAGCTTTACGACAGCATTATGGTGATGGTGCGTGGTAATCTGGCATTCCATGGTTCACCCTCCGTCATGGTGCACTATTTTTCGGTGGATAATTTTGAAGAGGTGTATCCCCGCCTGGCGCTTCGCGAGCCAATAGAGTGGGGGGCCAGCTGGATGAAGCACCGCCTCGATTATTACAAACGCCTGGAGGAAGAACATGTGGCTAAGTTTTCACAGCGTGGTGAAAGCCCGCCTCCTCCCAGCCCGCGTTCGGATGAAGATGAGGATAGCGAATCCCTGGCACCCGGCTTCATGACTCAGCTATCGATGCTGTTAAGGCGCCGTTTTTCCATACTGTTGCGCGACCGCACGCAGCTTATGCTGCAGGTGGCCATGATTGTGGTATTTCCCATACTGGTGGCGCTTTTCTCCAGTAAGGGGCAGGATCAGTTGCTGACGCTGACGGATGTGGCCGGAACAGATATAGCGGCAGATATTCAGGCTCAGCAGGAGCAGGCTGAGGTTCGAGCCAGGGTGGGCTCTGCAGTCTCCGGTATCATCATGTTCGAGGTGATTCTGCTCGGCCTTATGGGCTCCAATAATTCGGCTCGCGAAGTTGCCGGCGAGCGCCTTATCATGGAGAAAGAAAAGTTTGCCGGTACCGGGGTGGGTGCCTATGTGGCATCTAAGGCGGTGTATTTGCTGGTACTGGTGCTCATACAGAGCCTGTGGATGTTCCTTTTTGTGCAGTGGTTCTGGCCCTTCCGTGGGGATGCCTTGAATCATCTGGTATTCCTGATGCTGGCCAATGCTGCCATGACTTCCGTCTGTCTTGGTATTTCTGCCAACTGTAAGACTGCGGATCAGGCGTCCCTGTTGAGTATCTATCTGGTAGGCTTTCAGTTGCCCTTGTCCGGAGCTGTGCTGGCTCTGCCGGAGATGGTGGAAAGCCTGACCCAACCCTTTATTTCCGCTTACTGGGCCTGGAGTGGCAGTATCGAAGGCGGACTGAGGCCGGATGACCTGGTGGCAGTCAAGAGTATTGTGCAGACCTCATTTAAGGATGCAATGCCTTGCCGTATCGTTCTTATGGCCCACATTGTTCTGGGGCTTGTCCTTACCTATATTGGCGTTCGCCGTACACGCTGGGAGTAATTTAACACATAAATATAAGACAACATGGCCAGAAGTTCGCGCCGCGGTCGCGGCAAAAAGAAGAATTCCACACAGCTCATCATGGGTGGCTTGTGTCTGCTGGTAGTATTGCTGGCAGGTATGCTGTTCTTTAAACCCTCGGCTCGCAGTGGGACAGAGCCTCAACCCTTCAATATTGCGCAGTATCGGCAGGATGGCTCTCGCTTTGCGTCCACCGGCAACCGCTATATACTGGAGGGGAAGGTGGAAAGTATCGAATCCCACGGTGGCAACCGCATGGTGTCTGTTTCCATGCGCAACAATCGTAATGAGCGTCTGCCGTTGCTGGTGTTGGAGATGAATCCTCAGCCCATCAACATCACGCGCGGTGATACCTTTATTTTTGATGTCTCCTGCCGTACCGGACGCAGTGCAGATGGCAACGAAGTGAAAGGAATTCTGGTGGTAAACGAAGTGAAAGCAAAGTGATGAAAGCTCTCTATCTATTTCCTCTTATCGCATTGGCATTGGGAACTGCCCGGGGCCAGATGCCTAGCAGTTTTGATGCTTCCGGGCGTAGTACTCAGACCCAGAGTGGCGTGGAGAATAACGACCCGAATCGTGTTGGTGAGACACCACCCCCGCAGATGTTCGGTATGGAGCTGCCTCTGCTGGATCCTTCCAATGATACGATGTCCTATGGTGGTGCCAAGTTTGATATAGGTAATAACGCCGTAGTCCGGGAACGTTTCGAGAAATTCCTCAGCCAGACACCGGATAATACAGAGCAATCCCGCGTGTATCGCAAGAATATTGAGGCTATCCTGAAGTACACCCAGAAGTATACCAAGGGCGCTAACAGGATTGGAAGCAAAGCCCTGGTGTCCATCGGTATGGGGCTGTATGAGGCATCATCATATCCCGGTGATGGTGGGCAGGCCGGTGCATTGGCCAGTGCTATTGTCAGTGCACTGGATGTGCAGCGAGCCAACCGCCGCCGCGATGAGGCGAATGCCGAGCTGGATCAGGAAATTGACAAGCTCATTAAAAAGACAAATACACTCACGAACCGCAATACACAGAAGGGGGTGCGCTCGGATAAGCATGCTGCCGGTGCCGGTACGAGTGGTGGTGTGTCCCATACTTTCCAGATAGCCGCTAACACCAGTAAGATTGCGGAGAAAAAAACAAAGCAGGGTGCTAACGAGGCCGCCAGTCAGGCGTCGCTTCCCATTGCCAAGGTGAACTATCAGTCCGTGCTGGTGGGTTTCCTGTTGCAGCGGCGTTACGACCATGCTGTCATAGGTGCCCGAGTGTACCGCCATGTGTTCCGCGATGGCAACACGCGTGTGGATTTGGACAAGAATTCTGATGCCTACAAAATGTTTACCGGCATTTCCGGTATGCCGCCTACCATTACTACCATCGATACCATGGCCAGCAATGCCCGTCGTGAGGTGGACCAGAGTATAGATGCCGTGCATGGTGCGCTTGCGCAGAATAAACTGGGTGAGGCGACGAACCGCCTGATTACAGCTGTTGCTGTGGGTGAGTATATGCAGAGCGTGGCTACCTTCCCGGCGAAGGATCGCCTGCGAATTGCCGACTATTGGAACCTGCGCAAGCAATCCCTCTCGGCTCTGAATGCCCGAGACTACGACAAAGTGGAAGAAATTGCGCAGGAAATGAAGAAGATGGATGTGGCGTTCGATGATTCTTTGCTGATGTCGTACACTGCCGGCAAAAAACGCCAGAGTGATTTTGCTCTGCGTGCCGCTCGAAAGGCTCTTGCGGAGGGTAAGGACGAGGAGTTTAAGAAGCATGCGACGGAGGCGGCCATCATCTGGCCGCGTAACCCCAACCTGCAGAAGGGTGAGGAGGAAATTGCACGCTTGGATAGTTTTGAGCCCCAGAAGGCAGAGTTCCGTGTACTCTACGACCGTAAGGATTTCCGCACCATCTACAAGGAGCGCGAGCGCTTTAAGGTGGTTGCCACTGACCCGCAGCTGGAGAAGAAGTACATGGAATCCATTGAGTTGATTGCCCGTATCGACGCCATGCTGGCGGAGTTGAAGTCTGTGGCGTTGCAGGATCGCACCATGGGGCCCTGTGCAGCGTACGAGAAGTTGTACGAGATGAAGGCAGACGAACGCTATTCGACAGATATGAAATTCCTTGATGAGTTTCATCGCTATGAGTCAGAGGCAAATAACTTCGTGATGGCTCTGCGCGATGCGGAGGATTGTCGTTCGCGCCGTGAATATGGCTCCGCGCTGGCCGGCTATTATCGCGCTCGTTGCTTTTACCCCCATTCCAAGCTGGCTAAGAAGGGTATAGAGGAAGTAACGAAGGTGATTGTCGAGGCTACCTATTGATGAGCCAGGTCATTACACGCTTTGCCCCCACGCCCAGCGGCCCGCTGCACGTGGGGCATTTGCTGGCTGCGTTGCAGGCCCGATGCTTTGCCGATGAACACGGCGGGCGGTGTCTGCTGCGCATTGAGGATATTGATATTACTCGCGCCCGTAGCCGGGAGTGGGTGGAGCTTATGTATGAGGATTTGCAATGGCTGGGACTGCATTTTGATGGAGAGGTGATGGTGCAGAGCGGGCGATTTGATGTGTATGCTTCTGCACTGGAAAGATTGCGGGAGATGGGGTTACTTTATCCGTGTTTCTGCACTCGCAGTGAAATTAAGGCTCAGATTGCCGAGATGGGCAGGGCTCCGCACAGCAGCCTGGGTTACCTGTACCCGGGAACATGCCGTAAGCTGCACCGGGATGTAGTGGCTGAACGCCTGGCTCGTGGGGATGCCCACGCCTGGCGTATCGATATGCAGCGCGTGCAGGAGCTTATCGGTTGCCCTCTGTGGGAAGATATGCGGCGTGGCGTGCAGTGCTGTGTGCCCTCGGAATATGGGGATGTGGTGCTGGCTCGCAAGGAGATGCCTGCCAGTTATCACTTAGCTGTCGTTGTGGATGACGCTGCACAGGGCGTCAGTCATGTGACGCGTGGAGAAGATTTGTTCGAGGCGACGCATATTCACCGTGCTTTGCAGGCTGTGCTCGGATTGCCCGTGCCGTTGTATTGCCACCACGAATTGCTGAAGGATAACACGGGGAGGCGTTTGGCCAAGAGGGACGGAGCTCGCTCCCTCGCGTCGCTGCGTGCAGCGGGGCTCAGTCCACAGGCTGTCCGGCAATCGCTGAAAGCGGCTCTCGCCAATGAAGGCATCTGGAAAGTGTAGAGGTGCACGCTTCCCGGTCTCGAAAAAAGGTTTTTACGCGCAGTTTCGTCCGTCGGCGGTGTTTTTAATATGCGCTTTTTATTTTTTTTGTGCTTCGGGCATACAAAATCACAATTTTTGCTGTACATGTGTAACGCAAAATGATATAAGTTAACTCGCAGGCCGCGATGGATGTTGGTCTGGATACATGAGATTGTATCGAAATGCAGCTCAGGTTGAGTATCTCGATTCAGCATGGGATGTGCGCTATACCTCAGAACTTACTTACACAATTATGGAACAAGAAGAAATACCGCCGGCTGTACCCGTATTGCCGGAGGAGGTGGATACTCCGGTCGCCCTGGCTGTTCCTCCGCCTCCTGTGAACAAGACAGATTGGGACGCCAGAGCAGACAAAATTAAGGCTGTGACTATTAAGGCTTCGAAGATTGTGTCAATCGTTACTGCCTGTATTGCTCTTCTGGAGCTGATCTATGTAGGAGTACTCTATCTGCTGTAAATCTGTAACGCGTCAGGAGACATGAAAAAAGAATCATTTATTGCCGGGTATTCCTTTGTTAAGGGCATTCGTGCCATCGCCTACACTCTGTTGATACTGGGGTTGTTGGGCTCTTCCGGATGGGGAATTTTCAAAATTGTAACGACTACGATGGGGCTTGTTCCTCTTACGGAGGCTTATGCTGCCGCTACGCAGGTCATTGAGAAGCAGAAGCTTATTCTTGAGGAGACAAAGCGGAGTTGTGCTCAGCAGGAAAAGGATTTCATCAATGGCCATGAACAGCGCATTACTGATGCCCGCAATGCTCTCACCCAAGCCGTTGAGGCATTTAACCGGGATGTTGCAGTAGCATTGGAGGAGGTAAAGAAGGTGAGCCCGCTTTCATCCGGCTATCAGTTTGCTCCCCTGCAGATTCCGAATCTGGACACAGCGGAAGCCTGCGAGCAGTATTTGCAGACGGTTGATCAGAAAATGAAGAATCTGGATGAGTTGAAGCAGGAGCTGTATAAGAGCATCTTCACCGGGCTGGATAAGCTTGTGGGTTCCGTTCAGGAAAAGAGGCAGGCACTTCTTGCTAAAATTTCAGAACAGGAGCAGCAGATTGCCCGTTTAAAGCAGGAAATTCAGAATATCTACAATTCCTACCGTGTGCGTCAGAAGGTGATTACTTACATCCCGCGCAAAAAGGAACTCATGAACAAGGCTCCGCTTTATCTGAGCCATTCGGATGATGAGAGGCGTATTAATGTAGGTCGTCTGCTTCCCGGGGCTGTTTCTGCGGTGATGAGTAACGAATTGCTTGATTCCGGACAGGTAGCGGAGTTCCGTGGCTCAGTAGCCCGCCTTATTGCCTGGCTTCCTTTCCTGCGTGAAAGCCCTGACCTGAAGAAGGAAACGACTAAAGAAGCTGTCGACCCGAATCCTGAGCTTACTGATGAGGATAAGCAGCGTATCAAAACTCTGCAGGAGCGTATTGCCCAGTGCCAAGAAGAAATTGCCCGCCTGCAGAACCAGCTGCGTCCGATTGACAATCAGTTAAATACTCTTTCCGATGTGAATAAGAGTCTCACTGCTTCCAAATCTGACGTACTGAGTGATTGGTCGGTTATGAATAAAGTGGATCCAGTACGCAGTGCCGCACAAACCCTTAAGAAGGAAATCGCTGATTTTCCTGCCAATTTGCAGAAAATGCGAGAGGAGCATGCCTCCCTTATTAAGGACATGGAAGCGTCCATCGCCAGGGCTATCGAGGCTAGAGAAAATGCTTGGAGCGCAGGCTGTAAGGAACTGGGTCTGGATCTTCTGCTCATGGGAGTATGTATCACGCTCGGCGGTATTGCTGCCAGCTGGATTCTCTGGGCTTTGATACTGATTCTCATGGATTTCGTGGTAAGTAATCTCATTATTGCAATGCGTGCGCAGGATATCCAGCTCCTGCTGGAGAATCGCAACAAGAACTAATAACTCAGCATTCTAAATTCCATGAAATCTTACATTACAATAACGACTGCAGCCATGGCGGCTATATTGGTCGGTTCTTCCGATGGTGCAGTGCGCGAGCTGCAACCCAGCACGGTGCGAGACGACAAACAGATTGCCCCTGCTGAGCCCTGCGATGCCGGTGTTCAGCAGACATACGATGCCATTAGCCGTTTGGAGTCTTCTCAGTACGACAAGGTGGTCAACGAGTACTGCAATCAGAATACGCGCTGGGCTCCGTCTATGGCTCACAAAGCTCTGCTTGTAGCTGCAACGGATGGACATGTGCGTTCCCAGGTGGAACTGGTCAAGTGTTTTTATGATGGCAATTACGGTGCCAAACAGAGTATTTCTGATTCACGTCTCTGGCTTTATAATGTGTTGGCCGGTACGGATGTCTCCAGCATGCACGATTTGCAGGGGTTCTTCGAGAATACGAATAACTACAACAGCTTCCGTCATGAGGCTCTCCGTCTTATCTCTGAGCGCCTGGAGAAACTGAAAACTCCCGCGAAGCCGGCGGCTGATAATGGCACAGATTCGGATAAGATGATTGTTCGCAATGAGGATGGTTCACTTGCCGCACCCTTTGTGAACTACATAGTCGAGAAACGCCTGAACCTTCTTACCAGTAACAGACCCGATGTCGGAGTCTTTGAGTCCATCTTCGCCGAGGAAGTGTTGGATTTGAAGACTGGTAAGCCCGCTGCGCGTTCGAATCTGCTGACCAAGGCTCAGCAGATTGTGACGAAGTTCCCCGAGCGAGCCGTTGAGATACTGGAGGTGGGTGTTTCCGGCCTTCAGGTGGAAATCTGCTACGTCCTCCTCTACAGCAATAAATCTGCCGGGAAGGAGATTGCTGCATACAACAAGACAACGATTCTCGTTAACAACGAAGGCAAGATTGCCGGTATGCAGGAAATCCTTACAACCGGTGACCGCCCGTCCCTGACGCCTAAGTATAAGAAATTCAACTATACCGGGCCGCAGAAAATGGCAACTAAAGATTAAACTTTCTCTTCATACTAACACCAATACAATAACATGAACAATACCAAAATCAAGACAACGACCGCCGGCATTCTTGCACTCAGCATCATGGCCGCTCCCTTAACTTCCTGCTCCGTGGACGACACGGGTATGACCCAGATTCAGGGCTCCACCCTCGGTGCTCTGGGTGGTGCTGTAGTGGGTGGTGCTATTGGTCTGGCCGTAGGCGGTGACTCCGAATCCGTGGTAGCCGGTGCCATCGCCGGTGGCCTTCTGGGTGCCATGGCCGGTCTGCAGTGGGCCAACTCCATCGTGAAGGAGAAGGCCGCTTATGCCAACATGGAGGACTACGTGAACGACAACATCAAGCAGCTCGATTCCCGTACCGCCGAGGCTAAGAAGACCAACGAGAAGCTTTCCAAGCAGGTGGCTTCCCTGAAGGCTCAGAACAAGAAGGCCGACAAGGCTGACATCGCTAAGCAGCAGGAGGCTCTTGCCGCCAACCTCGCCCTCATCGACACCGACATCAAGGTGGCTAACGATGCTGTAAAGGAGGCT
>JAFQGF010000039.1 GCA_017415555.1 Akkermansia sp. | reverse complement strand
TCACAGAGGGGGCTTTTCCTAAAAGTGATTTCTAAAGTAACCTTATTTACTCTGCTTCAATATATAAACCATCAAGAAAAACGTTCGCTTTGTCAGCTACGCTACACGTTATCCGCCTAATTTCTAATTATGCCAACGCGTAAGATTATAATAGATATGGACATCTTTATCAATACAGACAAGAGCCCGGCTCAGTTGCAGGCCAAATCTACGGGTTCACCGCTTAGCTCTTTCAAGGTGAAGCGCGGAGCCGTAGTTCCTCTGAGTGTCACGATTCTGGGCAGTTCCTCCGCTTCCGGTCTTCGCATGGGCATCAAGGCAAAGGGCAACTACGAGGGAGATTTGTTCATCCTTGCTGAAGCAGATTCCGGCACGCAGACAGAACAGAGTACCCGCTTTGATTTGAAGTTGCTTGCTTCCTTCGTTTATTGTTTGCAGGAGGAGTAATGCAGGGGAGGGCACTTTGTATCCGGCAGCAGGGCGTAGCGAATCCAGGCTCCGAGCAGAGTTGCTGCCAGCACCGTCAGTACCGTGTTCGGGTGCGAAATGGCGGCCCAGGTGAACAGTGACAGAGGGAGGAGCCAGCACTGTGCCCAGCGGGTGGCACGTTCCAGCACGATGTCCCACATGCCGGAGCCTTTGCCCCAATCCTGCGGAGATATGCTCAGGGTGGGCTCATCGGTATTGCCCAGCAGGGCGCAGGAGGGAATGGAGGGCAGGCTGCGTCCTTCCAGCCGGGGGTCGCGGTGCTGGTGCAGGCGGTATTGCCCCAGGCGCTGGATGCACAGAGTGAAGGCGCACCATTGTTTCTCCTCGCTCCAGTCTTCCACCAGCGCAGCATCTGCTGCGGTGAGCAGGGGGGCGCCATTGAGAGGATTGCCGGCAAAGGAGGCCAGTACGGCGTCATCTGCCACTAGCAGGGCGTAGTCGGGATTGGCGTAGCGTATGGTCTGCCACAGGTTCAGCCCTTGCACGCGAGCCCACAGGAAACGGCGTTCGCGGCTGTCGCTCACGACTTGAAGCGTGCTTTTGCAGCGGTCGTACACGCGCAGCAGGCCGGTGCTGTCCTGCTTGCCGATGGTGCGGCCATCGAGCTTTATTTCCAGCCCCTTTTGCAGGGCTGTGGTCTGGGTGGTGGCAGTGAGGCTGTGGCCGGAGAGTGTGAGCCGGATGTTGGTGTGGGTGTAGGAAATATCCACCTCGCCCTCGCCATCGGCCCCCACATTCTCGCGCATGTCGAAACGAACACGGCGGTGGTTGGTATTCTGGAAGGCGCCGCAATCCACCTCATTAAAATGAAGCTTCCACAGGTTCATGCTGGTGGAATGAAATCAGGCATAATCCCGCTTGCCGAAGATGGCCGACCCCACACGCACAATCGTGGCACCCTCTTCCACGGCAACAGTATAGTCGTGGCTCATGCCCATGGAGAGCTCCGGCAACGGCAGGGGCCCACGGGCACGGAGTTCTTCTGCCAGTCGGCGCAGGTGTACGAAAGCCGGGCGGGCACCCTCTGCCGTTGCCGTGGGAGCGGGGATGCACATCAGCCCCCGGATGTCCAGGTTGGGTAGTGCCACCAGGGCATCCCACTCCTCCTGCAGGCCATCGGGGGTGAAGCCATGCTTGCTTTCTTCGCCATCCACATTTACCTCCAGCAGGATGCGGGCGGTGATGCCAAGCTCGCCGGCAATGCGGCTGATGGCGGCAGCCAGCTTGCTGCTGTCTACAGCTTGCAGGAGGGTAACGCCGGCCTCCAGAGTTTTGCGTACTTTGTTGCGCTGCAGCGGCCCGATGATGTGCCACTCGCAGTCGGTTGGCATGGCGGGTATTTTTTCCAGCGCTTCCTGCAGGCGGTTCTCGCCGAAGAGTCGCTGGCCGTCGGCGTATGCCTGCATGATGTCGCTCACCGGGAAAGTCTTGCTGACAGCCAGCAGAGTGGTGCTGCCGGGGGTACGGCCGGCGCGCTTCTCTGCGGCGGCAATATTGGCGCGTATTTCCTGCAGTTGGTCCTGTATGTACATAGGTGTTTTATTTGTTCCGGTTGCGGCGGCGGTGGGTCTTTTTGGGTTTAAGCTCCTTAATGTCGCCGCCGCGTTCGCGGAGGCGTTGCGGCTCCGGGAGTTTGAGGCGGAGTCTGACGCGGTGGCGGTAGCCACCGGCATTGGTGCGGACGCGCACAGAGGAGAAGCGTTTCTTATCTGTCTTATGGCCGGCACCGGCAGAAGACGGAGTGGGTGCAGCCTGGATGTCCAATGCCTGCAGGCGGGCTACCTCGTCGGCCACGGCCTGTTGCTCCGGTGTGTATCCGGACGTGTTGGCAGGAGCAGGGGGCTCCGGCTCCGGCGTTTCCCGGGGCTCTGCTGTGGCATCGGCTGCCGGGTCGGCGTTGTCTGCCAGTATCTTCTGCACCTCTTCATCATCGGCGCGCAGACGGGCGGCTTCTTCCTCCGGCTCAATTTCTGCTACCAGGTCGGCGCCGGGTTTCTTCACATTGTCCGGGTGGGTGCGCAGGTAATTGTCGAACTCCGGATCCGGCTCAGCACCACTCTGAATAGCACGGTCGTAGGCACGCGCGGCATCCGGGATGCGCCCCATCTCGGCATAGAGACGAGCCATATTGTAGTGGGCATCATTCAGCCCGGGTTTCAGTTTGACGGCTGCGGCGAAATGTTTGAGTGCCTCGTCGTGGCGTCCGCTGATGCCCTCGATGTTAGCCAGGTAGAAGAAGGCTTCTGCGTTGCCGGGGTCCAGCTCGATGGTGCGGATGAACATGCGCTCGGCCTCCTCCATGCAATCCCTGCGGTAGTAGGAGATGCCGGCCAGATAGTAGGTGATGGGTTGCTCCGGGGCAAGGCGGGTGGCGCGGGTAAGGTATTCTGTGGCTTCCTCGCATTTGTTGCGGTAGAGCAGAATTGTCCCCAGGTTCACCAGTCCCGGTACGTGGTCCGGCTGGTAGTCGTAGAGGGTGCGGTAGAGTTGCTCTGCGGAGGTGTAGCGCGATTTGGAGAAAGCCTTGTCTGCCAGGCTGGCAAGGGTCTGTATTTCCAGGCTGCGGCGCACGGCATTGGAGCTGTCGGCATCCTGCTCGCCGGGGGAGCTGCCTTTACGCAGCGATTCGATGAGGCGCTTTTCTGCATCGGTAAGTTCCAGGCGGCTTTCGTTGTCCAGGCGCTGCAGCTCAGCGGCCATTTCGCTGTTATCGTTTTTGAGCTTCTGGTAGGTTTCCATCAGCAGCTTGCGCCCCTGTTCCTGCATTTCGAGGGTACGGCGCTGCTTGGCTATCACATCACGCAGAATCTGGTTTTCTTCTGCCAGTGCCGGGTCTATCTGCGGTTTATTTGCCTGGGCATTCAGCTCCGCTTCCATGTTATTGAGGCGTTCTGTCAGCTCCGACACGCGGCGGCGGTACCCACGGTTTTCGTCATATACAAGCCCCATCTGCTCGCGCAGCTGGTCCACTTCGCTGCGTGCTTCGGTAAGTTGCTGTGCCAGCACGTCTTTTTCGTCCGAGGAGCCGGCAAGTTGTGCTTCCAGTGCCTCCACGCGGGCCCGGGCCGCTTTGAGTTGCTCGGCAAGGGTCAGGTTCTGGTCCAGCAGGGCCTTTGTTTTTTCCGGGCTGTTCAGTTCTACGATGGCGCGTAATTGCTCGTTTTCGGCCTTAAGGGCATCGCGCTCGCGGGTTACACGCTCCAATTCGGCCTGGGTCTGTGCCAGTTGCCCGGCCAGTTGGCTGGCTTTTTCTTCTGCTGCTTTCCGAGCGCGTTCGGACTCACGCAGTTTGTCCTCTGCCTCGGCCAGGCGGCGGGCGAAGGAATCCACCACTTCATTGTTGAGACGGCGCTCCTCCGTTACCTGTTTGAGCAGGGTTTCGTAGCGCTCCTTGTATTCCTTCTGCTCGCTGCGGGCCGTCAGTAGTTCCTGCTGGCTCTTCTTGTATTTTTCGGACAGGTCCAGGAAGCTCTGTGCCATTTTTTTGCATTCTGCGCGCAGGCGAGCCAGTTCTTCCCTCAGCTCTTTATCTGTGGCGGCGGCATCCGGCAGCCCATCTTCGAAGACTCCATCCTCTGCCTGGGCGTTTTTTGTGATGCCGGGTAAGTCAAAGCTTACCTCCTGTGGTACGGCTTTACCGGGTTGTCGGCCGGTGGGAATGGGGGCTTTTTTGGCTTCTTCACCGTAGCGGGCGATGTTTTTTGCCAGTTGTTCCCGCAGGTAGCTCATCATGTTCGTTTTCCAGTTCGGGTGATCTCGCACGATGATGGCCATCATCTTTTCTGCCTGACGTGCCTTTTTCAGCGCTTGGTTGTAGTTACCGCGGGCTGCTGCTTTTTCTGCCTCATTACGCAGGCGGTATGCTACCAGCAGATCTTCTGCAGGGTCGTGCGGCGCCTGGCGGGTGGGCCCCGCCACCACCGTCCCGGGTTGGGTGTATCCCCGGGATTGTGCCCATATAGTACTGCTGCTCAGCAGCATAATGCCGCCAAGTGCCATGGTTGTGTATGTGGAGAGTGCAGACATGAAATGATGTTACTCTATGGTAACTCATTCTTACTGCAAAGCAAGCAGGAAGTGTGTCAATGCCGACCCGGACGACGGTAAAAAGTGTTCATCAATCATTGTCATCCAACAGAGCGAAGGCCCCAAAATACTCCCTGAAATGACTGAAATTCACGTTGCTGTCGGCCTCCTCAGCTTCGCTTCGGCGGACTCTGATTTTCTATTTTCACCTATCCCAGGGTTTCCGCTGCTATGCAGCGTCACCTTGGGTTACTATGCTTCCATAATCAGAGCATTATAACTCGGACTATTCTTTCCCCTATAAACATCAATTTGTAACACTCAATGGTCACCGGAGCGTCTGGTTATTTACCGAACAGCATACTTGCTATTGAACCCGCGTGTGCGCGGGTTCAATAGCTTAGGCGAGCCTGCGGCTCATAGTATCAGAACAGGAGGCTTTTTCCACCTATCCGGCGTAAAATCAGTCTTTGATAGTTACATCGACTCGGGAAACACCCTCGTAATCCACTTCGGTTTTCTTTTCAAGGAAGCGAATGAGGCATTCGGCACCATCACTGTCGATGGCAACACCGGGATTCGAGGGTGGCGCAGATGTAGTGGAGGCAATGTAGGAGTTATAGGCTACTGTGTAGATGGCTTCCGGGTCGATGGGGGTGCCATCTGTCAGTTTTGCCTCAGTAATACGCAGGGGCTTAAGTTCTTCAGCGGGTTTGATGGCTTTGTAGGTCATACCGGCCACGCAGGGGGCTCCGTAGTGGTCGGTGCCGGAGATGCTTTCCAGCATGGTAATCAGCTCCTTACCGCTCATGGTGTTGCGGATGATGGCATTGCCGAAGGGATCCAGGCGGTACACATCTGCCACGGTGAGAGGACCGGCGGGGTAGTCATCCAGGCGCACTCCGCCGAGGTTGACAATGGCGATGTCTGTGATGGCGCGAGCACAGAGAGCATCAGCCATCATGCAGCCCAGGCTCTCGCGGCGTGTGATATTGCGCTTGACTGTAGTAAGCTGTCGCTTGAAGAACGGCATGTTCTTGGTCTTCTCTACGAGCTCTGCCGTAGCTTCATCTGCCGATAAATCAGCCAAAGGAATCAACTCAGAATTTTTCTTGACCACTTTGCCGTCCTCTACGTCGAAAGTAATGCGGGTCAGGTACTTAAGCTTGTTTTCCGATTGGGTGATGAGAACCCCGTTTTCGATGTGTCCGTCTTTTACCCGTGTATGGCTGTGGCCGCCAATGATGGCATCTGCCTCGGGGAACATACGAGCCAGTTTGATGTCATCCTCGAAGCCCAGGTGGGTGAGGATGATGAGTACATCGCAGTGGGCACGCAGGTGCTTGTAACAAGTCGCTGTGTCGAAGGGGGAAGCAAACTGTATGCCCCGGCATTTGTCCGGATGGGCATCCGGTATACCGTTTTCTCCGACCTGCACGAGCCCCAGCACGCCGATGCGTATGCCGTTGCGCTCGAAAATCTTGTATGGTTTCACATTGATGCCTTGCGTATCCGTGGTGAATACATTGGCACAGACGAACTCGAACTCCGCGGCGTTGACGTAGTCACGGAGGGCGGCGGCGCCGGAGTCGAACTCATGATTGCCGAAAGTGGACAGGTCAAAGCCGATGTGGTTCATGAGTGTAATCATCGGGACGCCCGGTCGGTTTCCGTTATCCACATAGGGATTGCCGGTGCGGTTGTCACCTGCTGCCATCAGCAGCAGGCCGGGGTCATTCAGGCGTTCCTGTTTCACACAGGTAGCCAGTTGTGGCATGCCATCGATATTGGCGTGCATGTCATTGATACCTAACACCGTAATCTGCTCTGCAAACGCGGTGCCGAGCAGTGCCAGGAGAGAAATGAGATGTGTTTTTTTCATATGCGTATTTCAATATGGATTATCGAGGAGATGAGGTGAAAATATGGCGGCCATCTGCCATAGGGCTATCCGGGGCGATGACGTTGCCCCAGGCATCATAAAGTTCACTTTGAGGTACAGGAGTGTTCGTGTCGGTACAATACCGGCGTACGGCATCTATTGCGGTTGCTCCGGCAAAAATGTGTACTGATGTGTTGTTGACGTATACCAGCATGGCTTTTCGTTTGGGGTGAGCGTAATGGAGTCTCTCCCATGGGGCGTATTGCCTCAAAATGCGGTTATGGAAAGTCTAGCGGATAATTGATTCCAAAGCAAGCAAAAAACGCCGGAATGGCATCTTTTGACGGATGAAAATCTGCTGTACATTGTGTGACGGATGCGATATATTCTGTGGTGTTCCATCTTTCATAAAAAAACTGACATCAACACATGACACTGAGCAAAGCAGGCGATAAGCTACTGCTGATTCCGGCGGGGACTCAGCCGCGGCTGGAGCGTGCCTTTGCAGCTTCGGCAGGGCGAGGTATGCTGGATTTGCTGCGGTATGGTCTGCCGGCCGGGGCGGAGCCGGTGCTGGCGCGGTTGCGGGAGTGGGCGCGGGGGTATATGATGCTCTACCTGCGTGCTATGCGTCGCGGGGAGGACGCCGGTGCTGTGTTGCGACTGACGTCTGCCCGGGCCGGGGCGATGCTGGAAGCCCTGCCCCCTGTGGAGGGGGAGGCGGTGAGTGCCGGAGATGTGGCGGCCTGGGTAGCGAGTCTTGAGCCGGCATTGGAATGGCTGGCTGCGCGGGAGTGCTGCACGCCGGAGCAGTGGCTCTGCCGTCTGGGTGAGGGGTGGCAACAGTTGGGTATGCTCTGTTTCCATCTGGCGGAGAATGCCGGGGAGGCAGCAGAGTCTGCTCCCTTTGCTTTTCTGGCTACCTTCGTGCACAAGGTGGGCGAGGATGGCCGTGCGCGCCACGCCCCGCTGGGGTTGGCGGCTCGCCTGCTGGCAGAGGATTCGGCGGCATTGCTGGATTTGCTGCGTCCCCTGCGGCATGTAGCGGGGCAGAGTGCTTTTCTGGCAGAGCTTATCAATTCGCAGGCGGTATATAAGCCCTGCGGGTGGAATGCGCGGCAGGCGCACGCATTTCTGGAGACTCTACCGTTGCTGGAGGAAGCGGGCATCGAGACGCGTATGGTGAACCTGTGGAAAACCCGGCCGCCACGCGTGGAGCTGGAGGTGCGGGTGGATGTGGCAGAGCCGGGAGCCGGCAAGCCGGATGCCGCTCCCTCTGTGAATGTGAACTCTCTGCTGCGTTTTTATCCTCGTGTGGTGTTGGGGGATTATAACCTGACGGATGAGGAGCTGGAGCAGCTGTTGGCAGGGGATGAGGATGGGTTGGTGCGCTTCCGTGGTGAATGGGTGCGCCTGGACCGCGAGAAGCTGACTCGCCTGCTGGACAGCTGGCGGCAGGCTACGCGTATGGCAGCCGGGGGGATTCCGCTACTGGTTGGGTTACGCTACCTGCTGGGCAAGCGCAGTGAGGCACTGCCGCAGTTGCCACCGCCGGAAGATGGCATGCGGGCAGTGGCCGGTGCCAGGCTGGCACTGGCTCTGGCTAACCTGCAATTCGGGGATGCCATGCCGGATTTGCCACCGGAGCTGGCCGGCACACTGCGCCATTACCAGATGGATGGTGTGCGCTTCCTGCTGAATGTGACGGAGGCGGGCTTCGGTGCCTGCCTGGCGGATGATATGGGGCTGGGCAAGACGCTGCAGGTCATCAGCTGGTTGCTGCACCTGGCTCGCACAGGGCAACTGGGCGAGGGGAGGGGGGCTGCCCTCATTGTGGCGCCGGCGTCTCTGCTGACGAACTGGCAGGAGGAGCTGCGCCGCTTTGCCCCGCAACTGCATGTGGTGTTGCTGCATCCCTATGCCCTGAACCGACAGGAGGCGGATTACCTGAACAGTAACCCGGCCTGGCTCATGCGGCGGGCGCATGTGGCTCTTACCACCTACGGTATTGCCACGCGCAATGAACTTCTGGCCCGCAATATCTACCCGGCTCTGGTATTGGACGAGGCGCAGGCCATCAAGAATGCGGATTCGCAGCGCACGCGTGCCATTTGCCGCCTGAGCAGCCCGCGCCGCGTGGCGCTGACCGGCACGCCGGTGGAAAACTCTCTTTCCGAGTTGCGCAGTCTGTTTGAGTTTCTGAATCCCGGTCTGCTGGGCAGTGAGAAGGAGTTTCATGCGCTGGTTCAGAGTATGGGCAGCGACTACACGCCGCTGCGGCGCTTGGTGCGTCCTTTTCTGCTGCGCCGCCTGAAGAGTGACCCCGCTTTGTTGCCTGAGCTGCCTCCCAAGACGGAGCAGGCGGCCTGGTGCCTGCTCACGCCGGAACAGGCGCGCCTCTATGCCCGAGAGGTGGACAATCTGCGCGCTGTGGTGGCAGAGCCGGACCCGCAGACACGCCTGACGCTGGTGCTGCCCATTCTGGGGCGCCTGAAGCAGATTTGCAATCACCCTGCGCAATACCGGGGTGAGAGCTGGTTCGACCCCGCTGCTGCCGGTAAGTTCGAGCGGCTGGGGCATTTGGCCCGGAGTATTGCTGCAGCCGGAGATTGTTGCCTGGTGTTCACCCAGTATCGTACGATGATAGAACCGTTGCAGGAGTTCCTGTCGGAGATTTTCGGGGCACCCGGGCTGGTGCTGCATGGCGGCACACCTATTGCGGAGCGGCAGCGGCTGGTGGAGGCTTTCCAGGCAGCGGGAGGGCCGCGGTTCTTTGTGCTCTCGCTGAAGGCGGCCGGTACGGGACTCACTCTCACGCGGGCGCGGCATGTTATCCATTTTGACCGCTGGTGGAACCCGGCGGTGGAGAATCAGGCCAGCGACCGCGCTTATCGTATCGGCCAGACCCGGCCGGTGCTGGTTCATCCCCTCATCTGCCGCGGCACCATCGAGGAGAACATTCACCACATGCTCACCCGCAAAAGTGCTATGGCAGACAAGCTCCTTTCCGGTGGGTTGGAAAAACTGCTTCTCCACCTCACACCTGAGGAACTTCTGGCAATGTGTTGAAAATGGCAGTCTGTAAAATGAAAATCCGGCTTGCCGGCATTCGTGTGGCGTGCTTGTCAGTGTATTGCGGATTTTGTGGCTAGTTGTTTGCGGTAATCCCGGTCGGCGCGGGTAATCTGCTCCTCCGTGGCACCCAGAGAGCGCAGCAGGAGGCCGCTGAGGGTAAGAGCCACTTCTTCCTCGCCGGAGACGACCGTCTGGGCACCATCTTGGCGCATGTGGCAAGCGTTCTGCATGTAGGTGGTGTGCGCCATTACGTTGATGTCCGGATTGATGGCGCGGGCAGAGGCCGCAATCTCGCGAGCGGGCGCTCCCACAGCAGTCACGATGATGGCGCGTGCTTTTTCCGCACCGGCGAGTTGCAGGATGGTGCGCAGGCGGGCATCACCATGCATGGCGTAGTAGCCCTGCGCGGTGAGCCGGGAGACGGTGTCGATGTTCATTTCCAGCACCACGACCTCGATTTCGTACTCCTGGAGAATGCGGGTGATGATTTCGCCGCAGGGACCGTAGCCCACCACGATAACGCGGTCGCGCTCCTCGGTGGGAGCAGGCAGGGCGGTGGCATCGGTCCTGCGTACACCGATTCCCTGTTCCTCCATTTTGTGGATGAGCGTGGGCACGTGACGGAAGAGTAGTACGTTGACGGTAATGGTGATGATGGCTACGCCGGTGATGATGTTCACGGCACTCTGGGGCAGCAGGCCAAAGCGTTCTCCGGCTACCATGGCCGCCAGAATGAAGGAGAACTCACCAATTTGCGAGAGCGAGGTGCCCACCACCACCCCCAGGCTGCCCGGGCGGCGCAGGAGGCGGATGACGAAGTAGGCACTCAGTGGCTTCCATAGCAGGGTGATAGCCAGCGTGCCCAGGGCCAGTTGCCAGTTGTCCAGCAGCCCCATGAAGTCGAAACCCATGCCAACGGAGACAAAGAAGAGCACGGCGAAGGCATCGCGCATGGGCAGGGCATCCGCCGCCGCGCGGCTGGCAAACTTGCTCTGTCCCACCACCATGCCGGACAGGAAGGCCCCGAAGACCATGCTGGCATTGAATACCTCCGCAGAGAGCACGGCCACACCCAGCGCAATGGTGAGTACAGCCAAGGTGAACAGCTCGTTGGAGTTGTTGCGTGCCACAAAGGTGAGTACTTTGGAGATAACATATTTGCCTGCAAAGGCCACGCAGAAAATCATGAGCGCCAGCTTCCACACCATGCCCCACAGTGCAGAGCCCAGGTCATCTGCGCAGAAGACGGCCTTGCCGCCTCCTTCCGGCACGATGAAGACAGCCGGAAGCAGCACTAGCAGCACGATGGTAAAGATATCCTCCATCACCAGCCATCCCACTGCCGTATGGCCGCTGGGGGTGTGCAGCAGGCGGTTGTCCTCCAGCACGCGGGTGAGCACCACTGTGCTGCTCACGCATACGCACATGCCAAAGAGAAGTGCTGCTACCCAGTCTGCCCCGGGAACCAGCCAGTGGTACACCAACGCGCCGCTGCCTGTCCACAGTGTCATGCATATCAATGAGCCCGGCACCGCTACCTTGCGTACCGCCAGCAAATCTTTGAAATGAAAGTGCAAACCTACCCCGAATAACAGCAGTACCTCACCTATCCCGGCAAACTCGTGCATGACCTCGTGCGGATCTTCCGTCAGTCCCCACCATGGCTGTGCAGCAAGTATGCCCGCCAGCAGATAACCCACCAGAGGCGAGAGTTTTACCCGCTGAGCCAACATTCCCAGTACCAATGCCAGTATCAACCCAAGTGCTAGAGTTCCTATCATTTTACTATATTTTTTTAAATTCTGACCGAATCAGTTTACATTTGTACCGTTACTCCATGACTCTTGCCCAGAGCACCTTAAGGTAGCGCCCTTCCGGGTAGGTGGACAGGAAGGGGTGATCCCAGCCGGGGCCGGTCATTTCCAGAATCTGGAGGCGGCGGCCAAGGCGCTGAGCGGCTTTGATGACGGTTTTCTCGAACTCGGCGGGGCTGAGGAGGCCGGAGCAGGAGCAGGTAACGAACAGACCGCCGCGGCGAACGCACTGCAAGCCTAGCATGTTGAGGTCGTTGTATTTCTTAATGCCCTCTTCTTTCTCCTCATCGCGGCCCAGCACAAACTTGGGCGGATCCAGCAGGACGACATCGAATTGCTTGCCGTTGCGCACCATCTGGCGGGCATATACAAAGGCGTCCGCATGAACGAAATCAATGCGCAGCGGACCGCCGGCGCTGTTGATGTTGGCGTTGCGTTTGGCCATGAGGATGGCTTTTTCGTCCAAATCCACGGCTGTGACTTCCCTGGCCTTGCCGTGCAGTTTTGCATGGATGGAGAAGCCGCCGGAGTAGCAGCAGAGATCCAGCATGCTCTTGCCTTCCACCAGGCGGGAGAGTTTCAGTCGGTTGTCTCGCTGGTCGCAGAAAAAGCCGGTCTTGTGCCCCTGCGCGAAGTCTACCTCGAAGTTTACACCGTTCTCCACGATGCGGACTCGGTGCACAGGCTCGCTCTTGGGCGCGGTGGCGGGGTCGATACCCTCCATGCGGGCAATACCCTCGTCCACCGAGATGACGTGGCGCGTGGTGCCGCAGAGCTTGTGGAGCAGGGGAAGCCAGCTGCCCAGGCGATTCCACACACCCAGAGTCGTCACTTCCAGGCTCAGAACATCACTGTAGCGGTCGGCTATCAGGCCGCCCAGACCATCCGAATCGCCGTGGATAATGCGGTAGGCAGAGGTGGTGGCATCCAGCCCGCAATCCTCGCGCCGCCAGGAAACTGCGCGCCGCAGGGCGGACTCCAGCCGGGCCTCCGTCAGAATCTCCGGCCCATGGTACAACATGCGCAGCGGTGTGCGGCTGCGGGAGTTCCAGAAGCCGCCGCCGAAGAGTTCGCCATTCTTGTCGTAGACGTTGATGAGGCCTCCATCCACGGCATCCGGACTGACCGCACCGAGCATGCGGGGGAACACGGCCGGATTGTATGTAAAGTATTTGAGCTGCACCCAGGGGCGTACCCAGTTTTCGCTGCCTTCCGGTGCTTCGGCCGTTTTGAAAGTGCGAAGCTTTGCCGCCGGGGCCGGGCGTGCGGGGCGGTCGCTGTAGCGGGGTTTGCGGTTGTTATGCTTCTCGTTCGGCCTGTTCTGCTGCATGCGCCCAGTTTACACGCTTGTGTGCGCAATGTCAACCTTTACGGTTGTCTGTGAATGAAAAAAGCCACAATGCATTGCTGCATTGTGGCATGGGCTCAGAAAGTTGCAGTCTTCTCTATCAGAGGTTGATGGAGACATTGATGCCGCTGCCGTGGTTGCAGTGGTGAACAGGGGGAGGCGGCGGGCAGGGACGCGGTGCCGGCACTACGCAGTGCGGACCATGGTGGCGGTGCGGGTGGGCATGGTGCTTGTGGTGTTTATGCTTATGGGGTTTGGGCTTATGATGCCCATGGCCACGGTGCACATGCTGCCCCGGTTTGGGTGCATGATTGTGGTGTGGTGCTGCCTGCGCAACTGCAGGAAGAAGAGCCAACATGGCAAGAATGATAAACTTTTTCATACTTATTTTGTGTGTTTGTGTTATTAAATTGTTCAGGTTTGATAACCTTTTACGAGTAGGAGAACGCAGAACTGTGCGAGAATCTACAAGCGAAATCTGATTTTTTCAATATGACATGGGAAAAGCAGTCGGTGCATGGAAATAGGAAAAGTCACATTTTAGGCTTGCATGTTGCAGGGGAAGAGAGTAGATTGTGTACATGGCTACGACCATTGAGAATCTGAAAACCGCAATCGTGGGCGAAAGCACCGCCTGCGCCATGTATGCCTCTTTTGCCAGTAAGGCTCTGCAGGAGGGGTACCCGCTCATTGCCAAGCTCTTCGAGGCGACATCCGCCACGGAGCGCATTCATGCTGCCAATCACACCAAGGCTCTGGTGAAGATGGGAGAGCAGCCCATTGAGTACGACATGAGCTGGCACGTTGGCACCACGCTTGAAAACCTGAAGGAGGCCCTGAAGGGCGAGACTTACGAGTACACTGAGATGTATCCGCCCATGGTGGCCCAGGCCGAGGCTGAGGGGGCCAAGGATGCCCTGCGCAGCTTCAATTGGGCATTGGAGGCCGAGAAGGTGCATGCAGCCATGTATGCCGAGGCTATCCGCCAGCTGGAGAGCGGCGAGCCGCTCGACCTGCCCAAGGGCTATGTCATCTGCCCGCTCTGCGGCGATACCTTCCCCGTGGAGACCGCCCCGGAGAAGTGCCCGCTGTGCAACATGCCCAAGGCCAAATTCATCGCTCTTCCCTGAGCCGATTGAGGAAATACGAATATCGGGAGCAGCTCTGGACGGGGCTGCTCTCTTTATTTTTCAGCCGTGGAGGACAGTCGGAATGACCTGCCACCGGGCAGGATGCGGAAGGTGGGCATGTGTTCTGGCTCCAATCCCTGCTGCATGCGCTCGGCATAGATATCAGCCGGTGACCATTCGCCACGCCCCTCGTCGAAGAGGAGGAACCCTGCCCGGCGCAGGGCAGCCCAATGCTCCCGGGTGGGTTGGCGGGGCAGTGGCTCCTCTGTGGCAGAGCAGGGCATGCGGCAGATTGCATCTGCGGCTAGCGGGGAATGATTCAGCAGATAACAGAGCCGATTGAGTGTGCGGAGTATTCTGCGGCGGTGGCAGTATTTGCGGCAGAAATTCTCGGGAAGCAGGCCGGGATTACCAATCTGCAGATGGTATTCCATGATGCCCGGAGCAGGATTCCTGACGTCAAACACGATGTTGAGTGCGGACGCCAGCCGGATGGGGTGTGTCTCCATGGTGTTCATGGCTGCCGGGTGGTGGGTGAGGGCGGACAGGGGTTTGCCTGCCTGTAAATGGGCAGCACCAGTGTTGCACACAGGGTGATGAAGGGAAGAAGCAGGCCGAAGGCACGCAGCAGATACCGCAGGCGGCGGTCTGTTACTTTTCTGTGCAGCAGGAGGGCCAGCCCCAGCAGCGATGGCAGGCACAGCGGGTAGAAATATGTCCAGCCCGGCGGCTGGGGAATGGCCAGTACCCACGCGAGCGCCAGCAGTCCCAGGGTGATGTAACGGCGCTCCGGGCGGCTACGGCGTATGGCTACAGCCCCCGGCAGGAACAGAAGAAGCACGATAACTATGGCAAGGGCGGACGAAATGCCGGGAATACTCGGGTGGATTGCAGCGGGATTCCAGCTTCCGCTGAACAGCACATATAGCGGTAGTGCCACAGCTGCGGTAAGAATGGCCACAGAGAGAAGCCGGGAACGGGAATTGCACCGGAGCATCAGCGCTGCAACAGGGGCATAAAATACCGCAGCTGCCGGCAGAAGCAGTAGCGTTATACCCACGGATAATCCCAGTACTACAATATGCCGGGGGCGGAACTCCTGCCGCTTCCCCCGGGCCCATACCAGCACATGGTACAGTACAACGACTTGCAGGCACATGCAGAGTACTCCGGGGTGGATGGTGTAGAAAGGCGTGGCTGCAAAGTACAGCCCCGCGATAGCGGCCGCTGTGCTGCGCCGTACATACAGAGAGCAGAGCTTAAGGGCATACAGTTGCATGATGCCGATAAGGGGTGCCATCAGTACGGAGTTGACCGTGTGGCTTGTGCAGTATAGTATCAGACCCGACATAAGGGTATAGAACCCCCATGCGCTCCATTGCTCGTGTTGCTTCAGGAATACACTGACTTTTTCCCGTCTGCTCTCCTGTACTGTTTGTTCCGCCATAACTGCAACTCTCATTCTAGCACAGCTCCGCTTCGCTTACAAGCAGAAACCGCCCGACAAGGGGGCGAGACTGGCGAAAAAAGCGTTCGGCAATTTTGTGGATGCCACCAAGCATGTAGAAGGAGGGGGATACAGAGGCCAGCAAACATCCGGCATGCCCTCATTAATTCCCTGCCAGTGTGGCGTAGTAGTGCTCCAGCAGGGAGATGATGCGCCCTCGCTCGTAGGGGGCAAAGGTGGCCCAACCGGCAGCATCCAGCTCCCTCCAGGCTGTTTTGATGCTTGCCAGCATTTCATCCCCGGCCGGAGAAAGGGCAATGATGCGGCGGCGTTTATCTGTTGTGGCTCCGGTGCGTGTGATGAGCCCCGCTGTTTCCAGCTGCCGCAGTAGCAGATTCACATGCTGGCGGCTCAGCTCCCGGGCATCTGCCAGCGCGGAAGGTTCCATGCCTTGCGGCGCGGCTTTCAGGCTTTCCAGCAACAGGTATTCATTGTATGAGAGATGAACGCGGCGCAATACCGCATTGAAGGCATTGTCGATGTTCTTCCACAATGTCATCCAGCGCTGAAAAAACTCACTATCACTATCGCTCATAAAGGTGACTTTATTATGCAAACTTAAGGAAAATTGTCAAGAGAAAACAGCTGAACAGCAGGGCAATCGCATCGGAATTATGACACGCCATGCAGCAGGAAGAGACGGCAATGTATTTCCACTTATCGGGATTTTATTTCAAATGAGTTTGCTATGTGCTCAATGCTGCTCCACGGCGTTGTCAGATTTCCTCCGCGATGTCGTCATCGGTGAATAGCGGGGTTTCTGATTCGGGATCCACAGCTATGTCATCTTCCTGTAGCTCGGTATCGTCCGGATCCTCTGCAAGGTCGTCATTGGCTCCGGGCACTTGCAGGGGAGAGTGCTGGGTGCAGAAGTTGCGGGGCTTGGTGAAATCTGCCATTGTTTCTGTGTAGGCCGTGCGTTTATATTCGCAGCCTGCGTGAGCGAGGGCGCCGGAGGTGCGGCAGAGGCGCATTCCTTTGCTGCGCATGCCGGCCGGGGTAAGGCGTATGGACCCCATATAGTAACCGAGTTTCTGAGCTTGTTGCATGGCACCGACCCAGATAGGCAGAGCCAGAGTGCCGCCGTATGCCTTGTCGGCGATGGTCACGGGGCGGTCGAAGCCCACCCAGACGGCTGCCGTGATGTCCGAAGTGAATCCGCAGAACCAGGCGTTGCGGTAGGCGTTGGTAGTGCCGGTCTTGCCGCCGGCAGCGGCCTTGAAGCCCAAGCGCTGCATACTGCCGGCAGTGCCGCCTGGCTTGGTGATTTGCTGGAGGATTTCGGCCGTGGCGTTGGCGGTGCGCTGGCTGTAGACGCGGCGGGCAGAGTTGGGGTTATGCCAGATAAGGCGCCCTGAGGAGTCTGTGATGCTCTGGATGATGTAGGGTGTGGGGCGTACTCCGCCATTGGCAAAGGCCGTGTATGCTCCCGCCACTTCCAGCGGGGAGGCTTCCCAGGTGCCCAGGTAAATGGTAGGACCCGGTTTTTTGGGGGGCTGAGGGAAGCCGCACATGAGGGCCGTGTTGATGACATTCTGCAGGCCGGCGCGGGCACCCACGCGCACGGACATGGTATTGCGGCTCTTAAGCAGCCCCCAGCCGGCAGGGTGATTGCCGGTAAACCGGCCATCGGAGTTGCGGGGACTCCAACGCTTGGCACCGGGAATTTCTCCGGGTTGCAGGCGGGCGTCGGATATCATGCTGCGGGGGCTTCCTCCACGCTCAAAGAAGGTGGAGTAGACGATGGGCTTGAAAAGAGAACCCACCTGGCGCCGACTTTGCAAAGCTCGGTTGAGAGGGGATTCCGTGCTGTCTCGCCCTCCCACTACGGAGAGAAGGGCACCCGTGGCATTGTCAATCATCACGCAGGCACCCTGTACATATTTGGGGGCGGGACGTATGGCGTCCGGAGCCAGTTTTTTTACCAGAGCCTGGTATTGGGCGCGTGTCTGGTGGGGATAGCCGCGGCGTTTCTCCAGCATATCCGTCAGGCGGCTGTCGAGTTCCTTCATGACAGCATCCTGCAAATCCACGTCCAAGGTGGTGCGCACTACCAACCCGCCGGAGAACATCGTTTCCTCCTTCAGGCGTTCCTCGCGCGTGTCGAGCATTTCCAGAATGTGGTCTACCTCGCTGCGGATGAGGTCGAGCGCGTAGTTATCGATGCCGCGGCGCTCGGGTTTGTCGGTGACAATCTGTTCTGCCAGCGCAGCCTCGTATTGATTGCGGGTTATCTTGTCGTGTTCTACCAGAAGTTTCAGCACTTTATCGCGTTGAATCTTAGCGGAGGACAGGCTTCGGTACGGGGAAAACTCGTTGGGGCTGCAGACAATGCCGGCCAGCATGGCGGCTTCACCGATGGTGAGGTCGCGTGGTTCTTTGGAGAAGTACCCGTTTGCTGCCTGTTTAAGTCCCAGGAAGGTGTGCCCCCAGAATACGCGGTTGATGTAGCAGGTGAGAATCGTTTTTTTATCGTATGTGGCTTCAATGCGGCGGGCAAGTGCCATTTCCGTGAACTTGGCATCAAAGTTGCGGGTACGATGATTGTAGGTGTTTTTGGCCAGCTGCATGGTGAGGGTAGAGCCACCCTGCGTGGTTCGCCCATGTTTGAACACCTGCCCCACGGCTCGCAACATGCCGCGCGGGTCTATGCCACCATGTTGCCAGAAGGAGCGGTCTTCCTGCATGATGAGCGCATCGATGAAATACTGTGGTACCTCGCTGTCCAGATCCGCGATACTGCGGCGGTTTTCGCCATGCAGGGTGCCGATTTCGTTGCCCTTGCGGTCCAGCACGATGGTGCGCTCAGGCATGCGCATGACCTGTGTCAGGTCGTATCTGCCGGATTTGATGGCGTAGAATAGTACCAGGAAAAAGGCAAACACCGTTCCGACAAAAGCACCGCTGATGAGGAAACGAAGCGTCCATTTCAGCACTGTGGGCAGCTTACGGGTCAGGTAGCTGATCATCCGGAAGGGAAAAAATACCCAGGTGCTGATGCCTTTCCACAGGCTGGTGCCTTTCCGGGGGGGCGTGGCCAGGTCTTTCCAGGGGGAGGCTGCGTCTTCCGTTTGGGGCGGGGGAATGTGCTTTCTGTAGTCGCGCTTCGGCCCGGGGGTGCCGAACGCGCTGGCGGGGTCGGGCGTATCGCTGTGTAGCACGCGCCGTCCATCCGCTCCGGCAGGAACTTGCAGGGGGTCTTCCGTTTCCATATATCCGGGCAGGGGAGCCGGGCCGGGCATTGCTCCCCGGGTTTCTGCTCCGGGGTATTCCTCATCCCTCTCGTATCGGGCCGGCTGCACCCGTGGTCTCGGTGCAGCCTGACCATACGCCTCCGCAGAACCCCGGGTACCGGCACCCGTTGTTCTCTCAGAACCGGCTTTATAGCGTGCACACATGTTTTACCTGACCGAGGATAACATATTTTCGTTTGCAGAGCAAGCTAAAGTAAGAGATTTGCGGGGAGCAAGACAAGGGCATTACGTTTGTTCCAAAGATTTGGTATACGAGGATTTGCGATTTCTGATTTCAGATTCATGAATTAAAAATCAGCGACTAACACAGTATAATAGATGGATGAACGCTTACTGTCGATGGATGAACTCATGATATCCCTGCGCGGAAATTAATGCCGAATGCGATGATTATATGTCGTTTGAAGCCCTTTGGCTGTATTCTTTGGGCTACAAGTGGGGAACACAGTCATCTGCCGATTGAGCGTATATGACCTCAATCGGCTTCAGGTGTGCCTTGGGGATGGCGCTTTTATTTGTTATTCAGAAGATGCTCAGGCCAGTCTTCAGGTTCCGTTCCCGTATATGGAGTTACTGTTGGCTGGCATAAATCGAGTTTTTCATTATAATACTCAGTTTTTATACCCGCAATTCCCAGAAGTGTATGGAAGAAGTGCTCATGGCCTATGGTATGTTTTTGTGATTCTTTTAACTGCTGAATCGACCGGGAAAACTGAGGGTGCAGTGCTTCGTATTCCGGAGAGGTAACAGCAAATGCACATACGCCAGCTCCCCCTTGCGATTTTTGGAAGAAGTCTTTTTCGGCAGTCGCTCTGGCTCGACCCCAGGTGCCATTGTAATCTCCTATGTATTCTCCATGATCGCTCACGTATATATAGACATACGGGCGCCCCTCTAATTTCTGAAGAACTCGATGTACGAATAAATCTGTATAATGCACACAGTTATCGTATGCGTTACGCACAGCTTCACTATAGCGGGGATTGGGGCTTAATACATGCAACGTAGGTGTAAAGGGTGGATTTTTATGGTCATACATGTAGAAAGGGGAGTGGCTGCCTTCGTTGTTGATAAGATAAAACATGTTGCGCTTGCCTGCCTTATCCAGATTTTCTCCTATCTTATCAATTGTTTCCATGACGTCATCATTGGTGTAATGACGTTTTTCACAGGCTGATGTTAATAGTCGAAGTACCTTGTCTGCTCGCAGAGATTGACGGGACAGGGAGCCCATGAAGGCGTGCATAGAAAAACCATTTGCCTTAAACAAATCAAGCACGGAACCGCAGGTCGCATCCATATCCTCATCCCCTGGGGTGGTGTATTCTTTCCATCTTCGGGCATTGGTGAGGAGAACAGCGAGACTTGTGACTGTGATAGGTGTCGAGGCAACGCAGCGTTTCCAGCTGATGAGGCGAGGATTGGCTGAAAGGTGTGGAGTGGTATTGCGGGAGTACCCATTGAATCCGCATCTGTCAGCTCTTACGCTTTCCCCGATGTGAAAAATGATAACGCATCCTTCGTCTCCTTTTAAAACAGGTAGACAACTGGGTTTAGCAGCCGGAGAGGGCAATTTGTCCAATGTGTCGGTGATAGCATTTGATGCCCTTTTCAGGTCTTTAATAGTTCTGTTGCATCGCTTGTAGCTACCAACGAGTCCCAATTGAGAGAATGAGGTACATGCGTTTGGTACAAAAGGATAGAGGATATAAAGGCTGAATGAAAGGGTGAGAATCGTTCCCCCTATCGCACGTTTCTGCATACGGCCAAGCAGGCGGATATAAAAGTATGCGGAAAGGCTGATGAAGAGAATCCCGGCGAGCAAAAGGGATATGTTGGTGGCGGTAGCATATGTCAGCAGTTCCTCTTTCGAGCATTCCATTGTTTCTGCTAGCAGCATGGAATTGAAAAGAACTTTGTAACGTATATAGGCTCCACTTTCGATATACCCCAAAATCAGACAAGGTATAAGGAGGAAGAGAGTGAAACGACGCAGCAAGAACCATAGTAGACTTGTGATGACAAGAAAAAAAATGATGCAATGGAAGCTCATTTCCGGCTCAATAATTACATGAGGCGCTGTAAGACATGTAAGAAGTGTTCCCAGCGCCAGAAATGATATCAATTGTTTTGCTGGGGGGAGGCAAAGCCACCGCTTTTTTGCGTTAAGATGCAGGAAATATATTCCTAGTACAATCAGCGCCAGGCTCACCCACCAATTTGCTCCACCCTGCAGGTTGTATGGGGCGAACTGCTCTGCATTGAATATTAGGGGACAAAATAAGCATAGTACGAATCCTCCTGTAATCCAGCGGGATGTTTTGTTTGTTTTGATATCAGAATGCATATGGAGCTTTTTTACGTCTACGTGCGATATTCTAGGCTTTTCGAGAAAAGCTGTCAAGCGGGAATGGCACGAATTGCCGGACAAATCCATTTGAATAGTGCTTGCTAAAGTGAAATCAGGCAAGCTGGCAGGAAAGCGGAGGAGAGTAATGGAGGCGGATATGGTATATCCTTGAACAAAAATGCTGCACCTTTGGTGGACAAAGGTGCAGCATGGAAAAAGGAAGATGGCGTTACTTGATTTCGCCCAGAGCTTCTTCTGCCAGCAACTTGCAGCCGCGAAGGTCGAGCTTGCCGGTAGCAAGCACGGGGATGCTTTCCACGGGCACCAGGTACTTGGGAGCCCAGAGGGTCGGCATTTCCATGTTGGCCAGCATGGTGCGGATGGCGGTGAGGATTTCCTTTTCCTCCGAGCTGCGCTGGTGCTGAGGCAGGGCAGAGAGGAGCACGAGGGCTTCGCCCTTCTGCGCATCGCTCACGCCGGTGATGGCAATCTTCACACCGTCTTCTGCATTCAGTTCGAATCCCTGGCAGAGGGCCAGCTCCACGCCTTCGTGGGGTACCATTTCGCCGCCAATCTTGGAGAAGCGGGAGAGACGGCCACCAAGAGTCAGGAAGCCATTGAGGTCCATCTGGCCAATATCGCCTGTTTTGAACCAGCCATTCCAGAATATGTCCTGATTGAGCTCCGGCTTGCCTACGTAGCCTGTGAACACGTTGGCTCCTTTGAACCAAATCATGCCGCGCTCGGTAAGGGGAAGCTCCTTGGTGTCGTCATCCACATCGGTAATACGTACAGCAATACCGGGCAGGGGGGCACCCACGCTGCGAGCCACTGTGCCGGGCACGAAGAATTTGGAGCCGGGGATAAGCGGCACGTCGGGCATATTGGCTGCAATAACCGGAGAGGTTTCTGTCAGGCCGTAACCCTCCAGCGGGTTGACATCGCATTTTTCGCGGAGCTCTTTTTCGAGGTCAGGCTGCAACTTCTCGGCACCGAGCACGAAATAGCGCACGCTCTTGTAGGTCTCCTTGTCGGCACGGCGCAGGTAGGCACGGGCAAAGGTCGGAGTGGCCACTACGAGGGTGAGCTTGTATTTCATGATAAGCTCGTTGATGGTGCGGGCATCTGTGGGGTTGGGATAGGCACAGATGGGGCAACCGGTGAGCAGCGGCAGCATCATGGCCACCGTCATGCCGAAGCTGTGGAAGATGGGAAGGCTGCCTAAGATGCGCAGGCCGTTCATGTCCAGTCGGCAGGCACACTGTGCCGTGTTGGCCAGAATCATGCGGTGCGTCAGCGCTACGCCTTTGGGCTCGCCACTGGAGCCGGAGGTGAAGAGCATGACGGCTTCATCCGTATCCTTGCGGGCATCTGTGTTGAACATCTTACAGATGACGGAGGCGGGGCCGGCCTTGGCCAGAAGCACGTTTGCAATGAGAGCAGGCTTGGAAAGGTTCTTCAGCAGGTCTTCTACCAGAATGAGTTGGTCTTCCGGCGGCCAGGGGAAGGTATCCAACTTCTGCATGAACTTGCGAGCCGTGATAAAGGTCTTGAGGTTAGCCTGTCTAACGGTGCTTTCAAATGCAGCGCGGGAGGAAGCGTAGTTGATGAGCACAGGGGTGATGCCGGCCAGAAGGCAGCTCAGCGTGGCAATCACACCGCCCGGGCCGGGCGGCAGGATGACGCCGATGCGCTTGTCATCGCGTTTACGCAGCAGCTTGGCCACGGTCATGGAGACACCCAGAGCCTTGAAGAAGGGCAAGGTGTTGCCTGTCATTCCATCGATAATTTCCGTGGTAGGGTGGGCCTTGATGCCTCGCACCAGTTCCGTGGCGAGGGAGCCCTTCAGTAGCGGCTGGGCGGCAAAGCGGGCCGCACTCGTTTCCAGCCAGGCTTTCATGAGGCGCTCGCCGGTCTGCGGACCGGGAGCCAGCTGGGGCAGAATGCAGAATTCCTCGTGGCAGCCGGCTTCCGCTTCTTCGCGGAAGAGGTTGCTCACGCTCTCGCCATAGTAACCCAGGAACAGCGGCACAGGAGAGATGTGCAGACTGCCCACATGGCGCAGGAAGGGGGAGGGAACGTCGGAGTAGGTGCCGCGGTGCTTAGCCACCTGGCCGGGAAGGAATACCACGCTGAGCCCCTGGCTGAACTTGGCAAGAATCTGCTCGCGCACGGCGCGGGAGGTGGTGTTGCGGAAGTCGAAGTACTCTATCTCCACCTTCTTGCGATTCAGGAAATCCATAATCTCAGGTGCCGGCGGATAGGTCGGATCCACCAGGTAACACACTTGCCCGTCCAGCAGCTTGTGCAGGGCTCGACCGGCTTCAATGCTGATGCGGTTCGGCATGTAGAAGCCCGGTTTGACGACATTTTCCTTACCGTGTACAATAAGTTCAGCCATATTTTGTGAAAAGGTTTCTGTTGTTTTTGTCGAGGTATGTAAGTTGCGGCTTTGCAGGAGTGTGAAGCCGCCCTACCCTTGCCGGGTGGGCGGCTCCATTCTCGCGCAGAGTGGAGCTTAGCCTCATTATAGCAGCTCTTTTCTGCTTTTCCAGATAAAAATGCGCTTTTTTTATCAGAATGTGTAAGTTGCGCTCACACCGGCCACCACACCGAAGTTCTTAAACGGAATCATGGTCGGATTCTCGGTGGCAGCGCGCACCTCGGAGCGGCGGTTAGCATCATTACCACCATTGCCCAGCCAGTTGAAGCTTACGGAGGGGGTGATGATGAAGTTGTCCGTCACGAACCAGGGTGTGGAAAGCTTAATCCAGTATGCCTGGGCTCCGTTACCGCAAGCGCTGTAGGAAGTACGGAAGTAGTTGTAGGTGAAGCTTGCACCCAGCGTTACCATGGCTACGAGGGTGGGATCCTGAGGCGTGCCGATAATGGGTGCCTTGGCGGTTACATACGGCTCAAACCACCAGCCGGACATACCGGAAACGGAATAGCTGGTCTTGATACCAGTGGCAATGGCCTTGTGGGGAGTCCACTCGGGGGTCACGAAGAGCTCGTTCACGCAGGAAGCGCCGCGCTTGCGATAGTGCTTGGTCATCACGCCCAGCAGACCACCGTGAGTGAAGTTGTGGCCGAAGGCAATATTCCACTTCTCTGAGGGGCTGTGGTACTTGGCTTCTGTGAGAACGGTGAACTGGTTCTCAATGTTGCGCTCGCCGATACGTGTGTTTTTGGCTATGGCTTCTGCTTGTTCTTTGGGAACCTGGTATCCTGTAAGCAGGCCGGCCTGCAAGGCTTGGGAAATCTGAGTGGCCTTGGTGGGGCCGACAGTGGGGTTGCCGTAAAGAGTATGGCCGGAGGTGGGGATGATGTATGCTATAGAGTTGCCAATGGTCCAGGCGCCGGGCTTGCCGATATCGTAGTTGGTCTTCAGCGCGGTGTATACAACGCTGTCGCCCTCTGCTACAGAGTGGGAGACTACATAGCCACGGCCGGAGTAGTTGGAGTCATAACCTACGGTAAGGGAGCCACTCAGCTTCTTGGCGGCGGGAGTGGGAGCTACGGTCTCGATGATGGGAGCCTCGGTGCCGGCGAGAGCGGGCATGGCGAGAGCTGCTGCAAGGATTGCGTTACGGATTTTCATAATATGTGTTTTTGGTTGTGTGTAGTGAGTTGTTCTGCGTGCGAAACTTAGAGCGCACTCTAGGTCTTGCTGGGGGTATTATACTGTCATAATTGTGTCATGTCAAGAAAAATCTTAGAGTATACTGTAATTTTTTTGTAAAAATGGGGATTTTTGGGGTTGAGGGTACAGAAAAAGTAGTGTATAGTGTGTGTATGAAGCGAATATTGGTACTAATGGCTCCGGGATTTGAGGAGATTGAGTTAACGGCACCGGTAGATATACTGCGTCGTCTGGGCGTAGAGGTAGTTCTGGTCGGAGTAAGGGGGCTACAAGTGGAGGGAGCCCATGGCATCACCATGCAGGCGGACATTCTGCTGGAGGAGGCGGAGAGCAGCGCGTGTGATGGCGTTGTTCTGCCCGGCGGGGCGGCCAGTTGGCTGCTGAGGGATACACCGGCGGTGCTTCAGTTGGTGCGGGAGATGCATGCAGCGGGCAAGCTGGTGGCAGCCATCTGCGCGGCGCCCATTGCACTGGAGGCAGCAGGTGTGCTGGCCGGGCGCCATATCACATGCTATCCGGCAGATGCGGTGACGAACGATATCCCCTCCGCTGCTTCCATCAGCAATGCTCCCGCGGTAACGGATGGTAACATTGTGACCGGCCGGGGCCCGGGCGCTGCTCTGGAGTTTGGCTTCGCGCTGGGCTCATACCTGGGGCTGGATGTAGATGCCTTGCGCCGGGAAATGTGTGCCTGCTGAGATAGACCCTTTACAAGATCAATAGGCGAATTCAGGAGTCTCGCCATACGGCGAGCCAAAAACAGAAGCCCCCGTCAGGGGGCGAAAGAACTCAGGCAGGGGCAAGCGAGCAACGCAAGCGCCCCGTCTCGGCGTAGGCTTGCCGAAGCCGGACGCCCCTGCTAGAAGATGGAAAATAATTTTGAGCCCCGTGAAACGGGGTGACAGAAAGCGATGAATCAGAGTATTGCAACGCTTTTCCGTCTCCGCTAAAGCTTCGCC
>JAFQGF010000038.1 GCA_017415555.1 Akkermansia sp. | reverse complement strand
CGGAGGAGTTGACAGGGTATCCGGCGAGGAGAGATAAAAGAGTTGCGGCAGGAACATTAGTTCCGGGACCAATCACACGCCGAGAAACCGCCGTATGCCATAAATGGCACGTACGGTGGTGTGTGAGGGGGCGAAAGCCCCCTACACGATTCCGGTGTAAGTCGGAAATCTCACTCCGTAAAAATGCAACTGAAATGTGTCGGGTATACCTGCCTACCTGCTGGGATATCGCATTTCGAATGCGATAGCAAGCGAAAAGTTCTATATTTTGCTAAAAATCTGCATGTTACAGAATTGTGAATAGTTCATTTTCTGCAACAAAAAGAGCCGTTTCAGAGCACTTCTGCTTCTGAATATACAGGAAAGAATTTATTTAACGATATCACAAGCCCCTAATTTTTATGATATCATACAGGGATAGCAATGAAACGAGCCTTCATTCTATACAAAATCCGCGCTCAACGAATAGCATAAACAAAAAATGATGATACTGATAAAGTCCCTTCCTAGACGATAAAAAAAGGCACCTGCAACCCTTGAATGGCTACTTATTAGATGCTAAATGGCGTATAGCGCATTCGAAATGAGATATACTCCGCGCATAGGTGAGCGTGAGCTGTGCCGTGCCATTCCAGCGTACGAGGAAACAGGCGGCAAAAAAGCAAGCGGGAGCCTGAACAACAAACAACAAGCAATTCAATCACAACGATGAAAAAGACAATCATTGCGCTTATGGCTCTTGCCGGGGTAGCAGCGGCTTCAAACTATACGTATGATGCCACTATCTCACAGGATGGATATTGGGCAGACGCCTACACTTTCCAATTCCTTATTGCGGAAGATGATATCATTACAAACGACACGGTTCTTACATTCTATTGCACAGATTTCAATACCGCTCCACTTTTTGCTAATGCTTACATGTTCCAAGTTGCAGATAATGGAAATATTACCCTGAAAGTTGGGCGAGGTCAAATTGTAGCAGATGCTTGGGATGCAACGAATTCGATTCCCGAAGCAAGAAATGATACCCAGTTCACTATAGATTCAGGTAATGGTAATAGCGCAGTTTTTGCGACAAATGCTACGACCCCACTCACCCTCGAACGCGGCATTGTCTACACTGTAATCGGCGTGGGAACTTCGAGTGAGGTACAAACTGTAACATTGACCGCCGCAGACGGCACAACTTCTACTGTAACCTATAACGGAAGAATGAATGGCTCCAATATCGCGAATGGTCTGAAAACTGCATTCAATCAGAGTTTTGCCGTTCCCGAGCCCACCACTGCCACGCTTTCTCTGCTAGCATTGGCCGGTCTGGCGGCACGCCGTCGCCGCCGCTAAAGCCTCATTAGGTCGGCGGGAGAAAGCCCGCGAACGAAAGGCCGCCGTCTTTGCAGACGGCGGCTTTTGTGTGTAGCTGGGGCTACCCTCAATGGGGAGGAGCATTGCCCGCAATCTCGTTTAGGCGTTGATTCCAAAAGGGGGTATAATGCCCGTGGTGCGGGCATGAAGAAGCCGCGGTGCGGCGTATGAAGAATGCCCCGCTGGGGCATGTAAAAAACGCGCTGTGTGAGCGTATTGAGGGGGTATGTCAGGAAATGACAGGGAAAAGGATTGCTTTAAAAAACTTAAATATTAGAAAGCGGGCAAATAAGGCTTGATTAGAGGGTAGATATGTGTTACACTGTGTGCGTATAGGTTTTAGCTCACAGTATGAGACACATATCAGCACTACTGCTTTCTGTGATACTGCTGCTCCTGTTCGGGTGTTCGCAACAGCAGCAGATGCAACAGAATGCATATACGCCGAAATACGTGTACCGGAAGGGTTACACAGCGTATGTTCTGCGTAATGGTAGGGCCGTAGCACCACAAAAAGCCCCGGCGCGCATTAAGCGCGTTATTGCCGCAGGTAACAAGATTATCAATAAACCGTACCGCCGAGGGGGTGGTCACGGGCGCCACCACGACTCTGCGTACGATTGCTCGGGGTCCACATCCTTCATACTCCGCGAGGCCGGCCTGCTGAGCAAAGACTCGCACCCGACGAGCCACACCTACCTGCATTGGGGGCGTCCCGGCTTCGGCAAATGGCTGACGGTATACACCAAGAGAGGACATGTCTTTGTGATGGTGGCGGGCATCCGTTTTGACACCTCGGGAAGCGGTCGCGGAGTAGGTCCGCGCTGGTACACCACCCCGAGACGCTGCGGCGGGTTCTATGTACGCCACATACCGGGATATTGAGGAGTACGAATTCCGAGGAGGAAATCACTGATAAGGGATGGGGAGGGCTGAGCTGTCAGTCACGAAAGATTTATGAACGAAGCAAACGAACGCAATCACGGCACGCAACGCATAGACGGCATCATGCAGAGCTGGGGGCTGGAGAACCACGATTTGGTGGATGTGAGTCTGGAACAGCTCACCCACAAACAGGTGATGAAAGCCCGCCAGGGGCGCCAGCTGACGCTTAAGATGATGCAGAAGGTGGCCCGGGCACTGAATGTGGCCATCTGGGAACGCCTGGATGAGGAGCAGCGGGAGCAGTACTACGAGTACATACACCGTGATTTGTTCTCCTATGCCAAGGGGTATTCTGCCGACTGGCAGGATCCGAATGCCGCTCTGGTGCCCACTGAGCCGCAAGCCTGATGCCGCTGAGTGTCACAGAACTGGTAACGCGGCTGAAATATGCCGTAGAAGGCCAGGTGGGGGAGCAGCGCGTTGTGGGAGAAATCGGCTCCTGCAAACCTGCCGGCAGCGGGCATGTGTACTTTACCCTCAAGGACAGCACCGCACAGCTGCAGTGCGTGATGTACCGCTACCAGGCAGCTATGTGCCGCGTAGCGCTGCGGGATGGTCTGCAGGTGGAGCTGAGCGGCAGGGCAACGGTATGGGAGGGGCGAGGGTCTCTTCAATTTGTGGTGAACACAGTAAAACCGGCCGGCGTGGGCAGCCTGCAGCAGCAGTTTGAGGCATTGAAGCGCCGCCTGGAGGCCGAAGGGCTTTTTTCCCCGGCACGCAAGAAACCCATACCAGCCTTTCCCCGCAGCGTAGGTCTTATCACCTCCCCGACCGGGGCGGTGATACAGGATATGCGCCACCGGCTGGAAAGCCGCGCCCCGTGGATACAGGCGTACCTGCTGCCTGTACAGGTGCAGGGCAAAGGGGCAGAGCACGGGCTTGCGGAGGCTATTCGCCGCTGGAATGAGGCCGAGCGGTATGGGCTGCCGCAGGTAGACTACCTGATAGTTGCACGCGGAGGTGGCTCCATGGAAGATTTATGGTGCTTTAATGAGGAAACACTCGCCCGCGCCATAGGGGCGAGCCGCTTGCCGATAGTGAGTGCCGTGGGGCATGAGACAGATTTCACCATAGCAGATTTTGTGGCAGACCTGCGGGCGCCAACTCCCACCGCCGCCATTGAGCTGACAACCCCGGATGCCGCCGTACTGAGCCAACGGCTGGACCGGCTGAGTGCCACCCTGCAGCGCAGCCTGGGCCGCGCGGTTCAGACGGCAGAACTCCGCCTGCGGGTCGTGCAGCAGGGACCGCTGGGGCAGCCGCTACAGACCCTGGCGCCCTTTGCCCAGCAACTCGATGCGATGGAAGAGGACCTGCAGAAGGCCGTCC
Source organism: Akkermansia sp. (assembly GCA_017415555.1). Lineage (GTDB taxonomy): Bacteria > Verrucomicrobiota > Verrucomicrobiia > Verrucomicrobiales > Akkermansiaceae > Akkermansia. The sequence goes on along the minus strand of JAFQGF010000038.1, from coordinate 28,129 downwards.
GGGAAAAAACCTCTGCATTCTCTGCCCGCCTGGCGCTCCTGTCTGCGCGCACCACACCACACGCTCTGCACTCGAGACTGGCCGCCGGCAGGGGCGTGCTGACCGCGGCACAGCAGCACCTGAGCTCAGCTGCCACCAATGCACTGAGCCGCCGCCACGCCGAGCTGCAGATACTGAGCACAAGGATAGAAGCCGCCAGCCCGCACCAGGCTTTGGAGCGAGGATTTGCGCTGATTCGCACTGCGGATGGGCGCTTGGCACGCAACACAGCCGACCTGCCCCCGGGCAGTCGGGTCGAGCTGCAACTGGCAGACGGCTCCCGCCACGCCACCATCACCCCCTGATTCGCGGATAATTGCTATGCTTTCCTCACTGGCCCCCATGCAGGATGTGACGGATCTGGCGTTCATGCGCACGCTGGCACGCATTGGCTCTCTGCCGGATTTCTTTGTGACAGCTTACTTTCGCAGCACTCCCACAACCTGCGCCATTGCCGAGAACAACCTGCGCTGCATCGATGAAAATGAGACCGGAACCCCCATTCTGGCACAGCTGGCAGGATGCGACCCGGCCGCCCTGGTACGAGACGCCGAGTGGCTGATGGGGCGCAACATTGCCGGCATCAATCTGAATGCGGGGTGCCCCTCCCCGCTGGTGAATCGCCATGGTGCCGGAGCCGGCCTGCTGAGGGAGCTTCCGCAGTTCCGCAAAGTGCTGCAGGCGTTAAGAGGGGTTGTGCCTGCGGGGCAGTTCAGCGTCAAGTTCCGCACCGGGTGGGCAGACGAAGCCGAGCTGCCGGCAATCCTGGACACCATCGCCGCAGCCTCGCCGGATATGGCAATGGTGCATGGCCGCACCCGCAAGGATTTGTACGCCGCAGGCACCGTGCGCCCGGAAAACATTCGCCGCGCCGTGCTTCGCCTCCCCTGCCCCGTGCTGGGCAACGGGGATATTGCCACAGCTGAACAAGCCCGGAAATGGGTGAATGAGCTTTGCCCGGCCGGCGTCATGATAGGACGCGGTGCCGTGCGCAACCCCTACATTTTCCGGCAGCTGCGGGGAGCCCCCGCCCCAACGGCCGATGACATGCGGATGTACTACGATGTTCTGATTGAGGAAACGAACAAAATTCTGCATACCAAACGCACGGCGGCCGGCCACTGCAACCGCATGAAAAAATATCTGGCCTTCTGCTATGCGGATTTTACCCCGGAGCAGGAGTACGCGCTGCGGCGGTGCACGGATATTGCCACCATGCAGCGTATTCTCTGCGGTTGACCATGCTGAATCCGGCGAGCCGGGTTTCCACCTCGCGGCATACTGCCACAATAGCCCCCCCCGTTCCAAACTGTAATTCTCCCAACGGGTAAGTATATGTCGGGTTGATGCCCTTTTCCTGTAATCGTTGGGATACATGTGGTGCTGACTCAAAAAAAGTTAAAAAAACTTGACAATATGATTCATTGAGTGCATAAAGAAGCAGCACGCGCAAGCGCTGCCCACAAACTAACGTACAGACTGCATGAAGAGAACTCTGACCATCCTTGCTACGGCAGCCATACTACTGACAGCCTGCTCCACTCAGAACGACCTTGCCGCTATGGCCAAGGGCTATGCATTCCGCCCGGCCCGCATTAAGATTGACCCCCACAAAGCAGTAGCACATGGCTACTGGGATTGCCCCATCGGCCTGGAAGGCGAACACCTCATCGTTATCGATACCCAGCTTCAGCAGGCAAAATACTACATTGCCAATCAGCAGGTAGGCAGCAGCACCATCTCCTCCGGCAAGGCCGGTCATGGTACTCCGGCCGGTGAATTCAAAATCCTGAGCAAGGACGAAGACCACAAATCCTCCACATACGGCAGTATCGTCGATGCCGCCGGCAACACACTCATTGCCGACTACACCAAGGGCGAACCCATACCCGCCGGAGGTGTTTACAAAGGAGCTCCCATGAACTACGGCATGCAGATAACCAACACAGGCATCTGGATGCATGAGGGCTATGTGACCTCAGCGCCCGAGAGTCACGGCTGCATACGCCTGCCCGGTGATATGGCCAAGATATTCTTCGACAACACCCCGGTGGGAACACGCGTTGTCATTAAGTAACCTACCGCCCCGCTGACCGGACATGCACGGCCTCGCACGCCTCTTCTACCTCTCTGTACTGCTGATGCTGGTATGCAGTGCGTGCCGACAGGTGCCCCCACCTCCGGCAGCCAAGCCAGATGCATACGAGCAATGGGTAGCCGCCAATCCCCGCTACCCCCGCACACTGGAAATATACAGGGATGCAGAGCTCATGCAGCAGGCCAATCAATTCTGCCCCATTTACATTTGCCTCTCCCAACAGCGTGGCCGCCTGTATGTGCGCGGCAAAGTGGCCGTGGACTGGCCGGTATCCACCGGCACCGATGAGCACCCCACCCCCACCGGTAGCTTCCGCGTCCTGGAGAAAAAAAGAGACTACACATCCCGCACCTGGGGAAAAATACTGGATGCCGATGGAAAATGCGTGGTAGCCGATGCGGACACACGAACCGACACCGTGCCGGAGGGCGGGCAGTTTATCGGCGCCGGCATGCCCAACTGGCAACGCCTGACCCCCTGCGGCATCGGGATGCATACCGGCAAGGTTCGCGCCGGGCGCAAGCTCTCCCATGGCTGCATACGCACCCCTTCCCTGGTAGCAAAAGAGCTCTTCCGCATAACAGCCCCGCAGCATAGCGTTGTCACCATTACCGAGGAAAAAGAGGCCTGTTACCCGGTGTTTGTGCAGCCACAGGTGGCACCCCCCGCTGCCCCCTGAACAGCAGGCAAGGCGAGTCCGTATGATTCCGGTTGCGATTGCACCGCCCATTGCGCCGCCCGTCTTTTTTTGCACTTGCCAACAGGTGTATAACATGCTATACTGCGCTTTCACTTCATAATTTATATAACGATATGAACGCTATTCCCAATGTACTGGCAGGGCGCTACGCTTCCGACGCAATGAAGTCCATCTGGTCCGCCGAGGGCCGTATTGTGCTGGAGCGCGAGTTCTGGATTGCTGTGATGAAAGCCCAGAAAGACCTCGGGCTGGACATCCCGCAGGAAGCCATCGAGGCCTACGAATGCGTTAAGGGCAGCGTGAATATCGAAAGCATCAATAACCGGGAGCGCATTACCCGCCACGATGTGAAAGCCCGTATCGAAGAGTTCTGCGACCTCGCCGGGCACCAGCACATCCACAAGGGCATGACCAGCCGCGACCTGACGGAAAATGTGGAGCAGCTGCAGGTATGGCGCAGTATGCAGATTATCCGCGATAAAGCCGTGGCAGCGCTGGACCGCATGAGCAAGCATGCAGCGGCCTGGCGCAACGTTGTATTTGCAGCCCGCACGCACAATGTGGCAGCCCAGGCCAGCACCATGGGCAAGCGCATTGCCATGTTTGGTGAAGAGCTGCTGCACTGGGCGCACGCCTGGGTCAGCATGATGGAGCGTTACCGCGTACGTGGTCTGAAAGGTGCTGTGGGAACCCAGCTGGACCAGCTTTCCCTTTTCGGCAAGAATCCTGCCACCGTCCGTGAGCTGGAGAATCGCATCTGCGCCCACCTGGGCATCTCCACCAAATGGGCCAATGTGGGCCAGGTGTACCCCCGCTCACTCGATTTTGAGATTATTTCCGGGCTAGTCGGCCTCTCCAGCGGGCCGAGCAGCTTCTGCAAAACCTGGCGCCTCATGGTAGGGCACGAGCTCTGCACAGAGGGATTTGCCAAGGGGCAAACCGGCTCCAGCGCCATGCCGCACAAACAAAATCCCCGCTCCTGCGAGCGAGTTAACGGTTTCCATGCCATTCTGAAGGGGCATCTGAGCATGATTGGCGGCATCATTGGCGACCAGTGGAATGAGGGAGACGTCTCCTGCTCCGTGGTGCGCCGCTGCGTGCTGCCGGATGCCTTCATGGCGGCAGATGGTCTGTTTGAGACCTACCTCACCGTGATGGACCAGATGGGAGTATACGAGCCGGTTATCCGTACCGAGCTGAACCGTTACCTGCCGTTCCTGATGACGACAACCATCATGATGGCGGCAGTGAAGCGAGGTGTCGGCCGTGAGGAGGCACACGAGGTTATCAAGGAGCATGCCGTCGCCGTCTCCAACGAATTGCGGAGCGGAACCATTGCGGTCAACGACCTGCTGGACCGCCTGGGAGCAGACAGCCGCCTGAAACTCAGCCGCGAAGAGATTCAGGCCATTTACGATGAAAACGCCGGCGATACCGGCATGGCCGGCGACCAGGTAGATGCATTCTGCGCGATGGTGGCAGAACTGGCAACGGCTTACCCTGCCGGCGTGGGCTACACCCCGGGAGCCATCCTCTGATTGTCAGAGGCCAATTCAGAGATTACAGTCGAAACATGGCAGAAGAGAAAGAACAGGTTTTGTTTGCAAATGAGGCTTACCGCCTGACGGCGAATAAGCTGGTGCAGGCAGACCTGCAGGCAGAGCTGCAGGGCGTCAACAAGCTCGTCATTACCCGCGGCGGCGAACAACGGGAGGTTGTCATCCCCGCGCTGCCGGCCGGTTGCACGGGGATGCGCAGCAACCTGCCCGTTCTTACTGCCATGTACAATCTGGCAGCTTATGAGCTGCTGGATAGCATACAACCCGACGGCAGCCTGCACGCCGGAGCCAACTGGAGCACCGTATGGACCCGGGACATTGCCTACGCCGCCACTCTGGGAGCCAGCCTGATAGCCCCTGAGGCCGTGCGGGCCAGTCTGGAATCCCGGGTTAAGGATGGCGTCATCCTGCAGGACACCGGCACCGGAGGCGGCTGGCCGATTTCCACAGATCGCGTTGTATGGGCCGTGGGGGCCTGGTGCCTGTACCGAAGCGAGGGCGACATTGAATGGCTGCAATACTGTATACCGGTGCTGAAGGCCACCCTGGCACAGGATGACAGGGTACTGCGAACGAATACCCCATTGCGAACGGGCGAGACCTCTTTCCTGGACTGGCGTGAGCAGAGCTATCCGGACTGGATGACACCGGCAGACATAGGAGCCTCATACGCATTCGGCACCAATGTGCTGCATTACACGGCCAATCTGATACTGGCACGCATGCTGGAAGAGCTGGACAAAGATGAGGAAGCCGCGACCTATTACGGGCGGGCCGAGGCTCTCGGCGAAGCCATAGAGCAATGCTTCTGGAACAAAGCCAACGGCCAGTACTGCATGCTGCGAACGCCCGATGGCTATCCGGATGAGCGAACAGATGCCCTGGCTAATGCCCTGGCCGTTATCAGCGGAGTTGCGGGAGAGCATGCATCCCATGCCATGAGCAGCCTGCACCGCAGCCCCTGGGGTACTCCGGCTTTCGCGCCATACAAAAGCAGCACACAAAGTGCATACCACAACCGCAGCATCTGGCCGTTTGAGGAAGCCTTTGTGCTAATGGCGCATGCTGAATTGCGGGACACGGCCGGAGCCGCTTTCTCCATGGCCTCCTTGCTCCGCGCCGCGATGGCATTCGGCACCAACAAGGAAAACTTCCATGCCCAGACGGGCTGCGCAGAACAGACCATACTGAACTCCGACCGCCAGTTATGGAGTGTGGCCGGCATGCTGGGCATGTTCTATTACGGGCTGTTCGGCATTCAGTATGAACACGACAGCCTGGTGTTTGCCCCCTGTGTGCCCAAAGGATTTGCAGGCAGCCACTGGCTTACCAATCTGCACATACGCGACATGGTGCTCACCGTGCGTATTAATGGTTACGGAACAGATATCTGCTCCGTGCGAATCAACGGCAAAGCCGGCTCCCCCATCATACCGCTGGATTCCAAGGGCAACATGCAGATAGAAATTGAGCTCTTGCCGGCCGATGATGAAGAGCCAACCCCGGAATTCCCGCCCGCGCAGGAGGATTTACCGGAGCCTCAGTGGGACGCCCCGACGCCCACCCGCCTGAGCTGGCACCCGGTACCGGGAGCGACAGGATATTATGTGTTTGCCAATGGCAAAGCCCTGGGTGCCACCCCGGAGTGCAGCTTCCCCATTTCGCGCACGGGCGGTTTCTGCACAGAATACAGGGTACAAGCCGTTTGCGAAGGCAATGCAAGTGGACTGAGCTGCCCGTGGACAGTGTATGCAGAAGGAGCCCGCCTGCTCCTGCAACCCGTCAGCATAGGCGCAGAGGCAGAGTACGAAGTGGAAAAGGGACAGGCCTGGCTGGACACCAAGCCCTGCACAGCCTTGCTTCAGTATGAATCCGCCACGCTGGAAGCCGGCCACTACCAACTGCGGGTGCAATACAGCAATGCCACAGCAAACCGGAGTGATGGCAATACCTGCGCCCTGCGCGAACTGCTGGTAGATGGAGAGCCGGTGGCTACCATCCCTCTGCCCCACAATACAACAGCAGACAACTGGGAGTGCTACACCCTCAGCGCGGCTGTAGCGTTGGAACTTGCGAGTGGCTGCCATGCGTTTGCCCTGAGATATAACCCCGAGACCTGCACAAACTCAAACGGCGAGATCAATCAATGCATGGTGCGCGCCATTGAGCTGACGCACCGTAACTGATTCTTCAATTTCAAATCTTTTTCAGTTATTTTTTTGATAAAATGCTTGCACATTCCCAAAAAAACATGTAGGATAATTCCGGCGTATCATTTCGATACATCAATTCATTAATAACACTCTCTTTTCCTTGCATACGTATACCATGACAAATCAAGTAAAATACACCCTTCAGACAACGATTCGTCGCGTCATTTATCTGGTCGTCATGTGCTTGGTCGTCATCCTGCTATGGAAGCTGGCAGACGCCTACAAATCTGATTTTGTCATCGAATACGGTCCCATTGAAACAGCACAATCCGTACTTTGCCTGTTGATTGCCACCAGTTTTGCTCTGCAGGCCGTCTGGAACAGAGAGCAAAGACCCCTTCTGCTCTTTCTGGCCAGTCTGGGGCTCGCCGCCCTCATACGCGAACAGGACAAGTGGTTCGAAATCCATCTTCCCGCCGTCAGCTGGTACTTCTGCTGGATTTTCCCGGCGGCTGCCATCATTAATCTCTGCGTCAAGCGCGCCGGCAACAGCATCCTTCAGTTCCTGCAATCCGGCAGCTTCAACATGATGTTCACCGCCATGGTCATCATTATCCCCGTAGCACAAATGCTTGGCCACCGCAGCTTCCTTGCGGATTTGATAAACACCCCACGCGTCGACACCATTATCCTGCGCCGCCTGGTGGAAGAACCTATCGAACTTTTGGGTTACATGCAAATTCTGCTGGCCTCCTTTGAGTTCCTGATTGAACACATTAAATCCGGCAAGATGGTGAAAAACGACCTCCGCTAAAGCCGGCCCCCATGTTCGCAGCTCTACAGCGATTTTTCGCCCAACGCAGCCTCCTGCGTTGGGTGGCACTCGTTGCCCTGCTGCCTACCGGCTGCTACCCACCACCGCCACAATATCCCTTCACCCCCTTGGTGACAGAACGCCGCAGCACACTGCAGGAAAACCTGCTTGCCCTGCTGCCGGAAGAAACGCGAAAGCTCCCGGCAGCGCAGCAGGAAGCCCGCTGGCTGGCAGACACAGCCTACCAGGCCGCAGCAGCCATTGCCCGCATCAACAACTCAAACTTCCCCGGATGGGCCGGCAACGCCCTCATCAACGCCTACATTCAGGATCGCGGGCTGTGCTGGCACTACCAGCACGATATGTACCGGGAACTGCGCCGCCGCAAACTCTCCTACTTCCGCATAGGTTGCTGTGTACGCGATAAATCCGAGCTCACAGAGCACAATTGCGTGTACATCTCAGCCGCAGAAAGCCACTGGCCGGAAGCCTGGGTACTGGATGCCTGGATGTGGAACGGGCGCCTCAAAGTAGACCGCGCCACAGAGCTGGATGCCGAGCGGTGGCAGGATTTGCCGGAGATATGTGACATGCTCGCCATCTCGTACCAGGAAGAGCATCCCTACCCCTCCGAGTACTGGTTCAGCGTGCGTTGCAATGATGGGCGATACATCATCTCCTCTGCCAATCAGGCCCGCCAGTCTGAGCAATACCACCGCATGTACGAGAACATACAGAAGGGCCGCAAAGAACATCCGGGTAAACTTACGAATTACTGACGCAGACGGAAGAAAATTGCGCTTGTCTTTCAACCCATTTTGTGCCAGAATGTCGCCCCGTTACATGGCACGCTCTCACACCATCAGTCTGGAATCTCACATAACATCCGCACTAGCTACCTTCAGCATAGGCCTGGCTGCTGCCGTCCTGCAGCCGTCCTGCCAGAGAGCACCAATGCCCCAGTACGCTGCCACCGAACCGGTGATTCAGCAGCGCAACGAACTTGCCGAACAATTAACGGCACTTCTGCCCGAAGAGCAGCGCACCCTGCCTGCCGCAAAGGAAGAAGCCCGCTGGCTGGCAGACACAGCCTACAAAGCCTCCGTCAGCATCGCCCGCCTCAATAATCCCCTGCTCTGGCCGGCCTGGATGAATAACCGCCTCGTCAACGCCCCCTTCAACATCCGCGAGCGTGGCCTCTGCTGGCATTACCAACACGACCTTTACCGGGAACTGCGCCGCCGCCCGCTGCACTATTTCACGCTGGGCTGCTGCGTACGCGACCAGGGAAAAGGCTCCGAGCACAACTGCGTTTATCTTTGCGCCAAAGACTGCGCCTGGCCGACAGCCATCACCCTGGATGCCTGGAAAAAAAGCGGCCGACTCGTCACATTCTCTCAGGATGAGCTGAATCAGGACGACTGGGCAGACCGCCCCGGCACGACCTACCTCCTCAGCAGTATTTACCCGGAAGGCCACAACCTGCCCGTAGAGCACTGGGCCCTGGTGAAAAGCGGGAAAAAGTGGAACGACTACATCCCCTCCTGGATGGATGAAGGTCGCAACTCCCGACAGGGAAAAATCATGTACGAAAATATCTACAACGGCTTGCAGCAGCGTAAAGGCAAGCCGACAGACTATTGAGCCAATCCCCCCGTCGAGATACAAATGGGAAGTTGGCGGGCGAGCGAAGCGAGCGGAATGTATGAGCCCGGAGGGCGAAAGAACTAAGGCAGGTGGTGGAGCGGCGGAGCCGCGGAACCCCTGCAATGCAGAAAAAAGATATCTGAGCCCAGGGAACCTGCGGCGAAAGCCTGTCTCGGCGAAGCTTTAGCGGAGACGGAAAAGCGTTGCAATACTCTGATTCATCGCTTTCTGTCACCCCGTTTCACGGGGCTCAAAATTATTTTCCATCTTCTAGCAGGGGCGGCGCTCACAATCGTTCGCTTGCCCCTGCCTGAGTTCTTTCGCCCCCTGACGGGGGCTCCTGATTTTGCCCAGCCTGCCGGCACGGCAGGCCGAATTCAGGAGCCTCGCCGCATGGCGAGGCGGCATATAGTAGCCCACGGTGCAGCCGCGTCAGCGGCGAAACCGTGGGTATAGCGCGAAAAAATCAATACGAACCCCACCAGATGGTGGGGTGGCATAAAGCGATGCTTCATATTGATGCGCAGGCATTATGCCACCCCTCCTTACGTCGGGGGTCGGATATTTATACGCCTCCACCCCAGGGCTGAAGCCCTAGGCTACCATATGCCGCCTCGCCATGCGGCGAGGCTCCTAATTTGGCTCGCCTGGCAGCTCGCATTACCCCACCAACTTTCAATTTGTCGTCTTTTATGAGTTTACAAAAGAGCGAGATGAAGATGAGCAGCCCCCTGCAAACACCTCACGGCTGGAGGCGTTCGATGCTCCAGGAGCCATCTGGCTGCCGGGTGTACATGAAGCGGTCGTGCACGCGGCCGGGGCCACCCTGCCAGAACTCCATATGGTGCGGCACAATGCGGTAGCCACCCCAGAAATCCGGCAGCGGTACCTGCCCCTCAGCAAACTTGTGCTTCAACTCAGCCAGTTTCATCATAAGGAGCTTGCGGGCAGAGATTACCTGGCTCTGGTGGGATACCCAGGCACCCAGCTGGCTCTCGCGCGGGCGGGAAAGAAAGTATTTGAGTGTTTCGGCACGCGAGATTTTCTCGGCCCGGCCATACACAATAATCTGGCGTTCCAGAGTCACCCAGGGCAAGAGCATGCAGATTTCCGGGTTGCTCTCCAACTCCCTCGCCTTGCGACTGGTGTAGTTGGTGAAAAACACGTAGCCGCGGTCGTCGTAGTACTTAAGCAGAACCGTGCGCAGAGAGGGACGACCGTCCGGAGTGCTGGTGGCAATGCTGATGGCGTTGGGCTCGGGCACCTCTGCCTTCAGCGCCTGCTTAAACCAGCGGTCGAACTGCTCAAAGGGAGAATCTGCCAAATCCCTGCGATGCAACGTGTCCTTCAGATATTCCTCTCGAAAAGCCGATAAATCCATGCCCCCACTATAGCACCCACCACTCCGACTGGCAAGACAAATTTGGGCTACCCCATGTTTGCAACAAAAAGCTCCGGGGATAACACCTCGGAGCTTTTTCTTCACATCCCCACGCGGATTCGAACCGCGGTTCTATGACTGAGAATCATATGTCCTAACCCCTAGACGATGGGGACATTGATGTGGTGTTGCGTAGCAACGGGGAGATAGTACCACAACGGGAGCAGATGTCAAGAGAATTTTGTAAAAAAATACAAAAAAATAAAAAAATAAAGCGAAGGCAGGATTGATGTTTGCAGGAAGGAAGAAAATCTGATAGCATGAGTCCATGTTAAAACAGGTGACACTCTGGATTGGTACCGCACTGCTACCCCTGTGGGCTCAGCAGACAGCAGATGTCACCCCACCCCACGCAAAAAACGATACTGCAGAGAAAACGGAGATTCCCGGGGAGAAAGACCAGCATGTCGTCTCGCAATCCCGCATGTTCTCCGTTAGCGGAGGTGACGCCCTGCGCATGGGAGCGATAGCCACCAAGGCGGATGAAGTGCGAGGCTCTGTATGCCGCCTGCTGGGCATCGATACGGCGTGGAAATACGGCATATCCATTCGCCTCATCGGCAAATCCACCGATGCGCCATCGAAAAATCCCATTCGCACCCGCATCAGCATCATCGGTACGGAACCCAATTTCCAGATTCGGATATACCCGGGCGGAGGCATTGATGTCGAACGGCTCACCAATGCCATCATCACCATGACCCTTTTTGAGCGAGCTCTCTGCAACCAGCGAGCTGATGCGCTGCCGGACAGCGTGGGAATACCGCAGTGGCTTGTTACCGGAGTGCAGCAAGCCGTCCTGTGGCGCAGTGGCAAGGCAGACCGCCGCCTGTACCGCAGCCTGTTCGAGCGCGGCGAAATGCTCTCGCCGGAAGATATCATCGCCACAGAAAACCCACACAAACTGGATGCCACCTCCCGCCAGGTATACGAGGCGTCCTGCGGTGTGCTCATTCAAGCGCTCGTCAACCGCGAGGGCGGCCCGGCCCAGCTGAGGGAGCTTATCTCCGAATCTGCCATGGCCGAGGGCAGCCCGAAGGAAATCATTACAGCACACTTCCACGAGCTGGGAGTGGATGCCAATATGCTCACCAAATGGTGGGCTCTGGAGCTGGCAGCGCTCTCCGAAGCTCCGGCCACAGAAATGCTTACCCCGATGGAAAGTGAGAAAGCCCTAGCGGAAGCACTCACTGTATTGCTGTACGACCCCGAGACGCTTACTCCCCACCCCATCAGCGCGGCCAATGTATACGCCCTGCTGGAAGTACCGGACTGGCGCAACAAAATCAAACCATGTATCGAACGGCTCATGGAGCTGAACCTGAAATGTTTCCCGGGCTACCGCGCCATTATCATGGAATACTGCCACGCCTTTAATGAGCTGAATAATGGAGCCAAACCGGATGAAGTGCAGGATATTCTGCTTCCCCTGCGGGAACTGCGGGAGGCCTATGTGACGACCTCGCTGCGTGCGCGCGATTACCTGGACTGGTACGAGATAACGCACCTGGGCGAAAGCAGCCACAAAGAAGGGTTTGCAGCCTACCTGGAAACCATGAGCATGCTGAGGCGTGAAAAACCCGGAGCAGACACACACATGAGCCGCTACCTGCGCGACATCGAAGAGCTATACACCCTTCCCTCCGGGCAGAATCTACCGGAAAACCTGATGCAGGCCGTACACGCCGCCCGCAAAGCAGCCGCCAACAAAAAAGCAAAACCATGAGAAAAAAACAGGAGTTTACCCTCCCGCCAGCACCGGACATGAGTGCCGAGGCTGCAGCCTACGCCGAGGGGCGAATGCGTGTATGCGGCATAGACGAGGCAGGGCGAGGTCCGCTGGCAGGGCCGGTAGTGGCAGCAGCCGTAGTGCTTCCCATAGGCTATGAACTCCCCGGGCTGAACGACTCCAAAAAACTCACCGCCCGCAAACGAGAACAACTCTTCGAAGAACTTATGGCCGATGCTCGCGTGCTTAAATGCGTTGCCACAGCCACTGTACAGGAAATAGACGAACTCAACATCCTGCGCGCCACACATCTGGCCATGGCCCGTGCCGCACAGGGGCTGCCGGAACCTGCCGACTTCTGCCTTATCGATGGCCTGCCCGTACCGGGCTTCCCCCTGCCCTCTGCTAATCTGGTGAAGGGTGATGCCCGTTGCCTGAGCATCGCTGCCGCCAGTATTCTGGCCAAAGTGACTCGCGACCGCTACATGAGCGAACTCGCCGCCAAATACCCGCAATACGGCTTCGAGCGCCATGCCGGCTACGGCACCAAAGCCCACATGCAAGCCATTCAGCAATATGGAATTACGCCACACCATCGCCGCTCGTTTGCGCCTGTTGCACAAATGGAGCTGCCCCTGGGCATCTGACGCACCGCCCACCCCCGCCTACCTCGGAGAATATGGTGAGCTGGTAGCGGCGTCCTACTTGCGAGCGCATGGTCACAAGGTGCTCTACCGCAACTTCCGTGAAGGAGGACGCGGCGAAATCGACATCATGTGCCGCGAGGGAGACACCCTCGTAGCCTGCGAGGTAAAGAGCTCTGCCTCCCCGGCCAGTGGTGCCCCCATGCGCGCCGTAGACCGTACCAAACGCGAACTGCTGCGCAGCGGTCTGCGAAACTGGCTTCGTCTTCTCAAACGCGACGACATCCCTACGCGTTTCGACATCATCGAAATCTATCTCATCGGTGGACAAAAACCGGTTGTCCGCCACCACCGGGACGCCTTTGGCATGCACGAATGCAGCAGGCAGTGGTAACAATTTTCCCATCCCTACAAACATGAAAATCCCCCAACTCCTCACTTCGGCAGCCTCATGTATTATTCTGAGCAGCTGCGCCTTCACCAACTTCGGTAACATGTTGAGCTCCCCGGATGAAGTACCGGTGTACAGCGTTCCGAAAAAAGAACAATCCACGGGAAAACTCTACTCAGATATCTACACCTACGAGGTGGACGAATCCTGGTACGCGGTATTTGCTGGCTCTGCCGGGGCTGCCCGGCGCATCATTCTGGAACGCACAAATGCCCCCGCACGCAAGCATTATTTCACCCCGAACGAGCTGAAAATGCTGGCGCAGAAAACCATAAACACCCGAAACTACTGGCTTCTGGCCCCTCTTCCTGCGAGTGGCTCATTCCACGCAGAAACAAACCATTTATGCATCAATTGTATTCCCTCACACCCACTGCGCTCCGAATATCTGCTCTGGAAAATTCCGGGGCAAAATGATGCCTCTTCCCCTCAATTTTCCGACCCTCCCCAGACCATTACTCTGCACGCAAGCTCGGACTACGCCCTCAATCAAGAGAAAAAAATGCACCAGTTGGACGCCATTCTCAGTCTCCCGCTCATGGCAACACCCATCAGCGGAATCCTACTGCTATACGAAATGTGTTTGTTTAACTAATCCCAAGCGCTTCCATAACCTCTTAATAATCTACACATTGTAACTTTGCCAGGATATTTTACTTTTCTTTATAGTAAAGTTTGCTTTATTTTTATTTCATTTTTTCATACTTTTTCAACGACTTTTCGAGATAAAATCCGGATATTTTTCTTTCCTATCTGTAAATACCTACTCCCTTTAAATTAAATCTCTGACAAGTTTTTAAAACAAAGAGGCGTAATAAATCTATGCAAACCATCAAGGAGTGCATAAAAAATGGACAAAATGGGAGATTTTGTATCTATCAACCCCGATTTTTTTATTTTTTACACTGCGTGAGAATTGATTTTTGGCGTAGAATCTTCCGCCTGATATTTTATACGAGCAAGATATTCCTATTACAATCGCAGGAATAAAAATCAACTTTTCCGTAATATTTTCTTGCCTGAGCCGCCATATTTCCCACCACTTCCATATAGTTTCCACATTCCAATTTTTCATCATGTCCGGAAGTAAGTGATAGTCCCGGGAAAAGGGACTTTATTATCCCATTACGGAAATATACTATATTTATCCATACGTTTATTAACATCTTTTTTAGAATGCAAATCTACATTGTTAATATATTTTTTCATCGTTTCTTACATTTATGGAAAAGAATTCTATCAATCAGAATAACAGAATCAATGCTACTATGATGATATATTTTCTCTCCCTGGAACATCCGCTCTAGTGGTCACAACAGTTCCTCAGTCCGCCAATTTACCTTGCACGGGCTCCCCCTCTGACAACCTCCTACACTCTCCCCGTTGGGATAAACTACATGTCTTCGGGAAGCCCCTTTGAGAATTTGGCATACATATTTTCACGCGAGTTTGCCATAGTAAGGCGTAGTGGCTGCTTGACTTGGCATGGTGCATGTGCTAGAAATAGAGCAATCAACACATTGCAGCGCAGGAATGAACAACAGGGCACTCATCAGAGAATTGGAGCAACAACTTCGGCGAGAGCCGAGTTTCTGCACACAGGAAGGAGAGCTGATACGCAATGCCATTGCCGAGGCCGCGATGGAGCTTCGCCCCGAATTACTGCGCTTGCTCCTGAGCCATGAAGAACTGCGGAGCTTCTTCTTTGCAGAGGCAGAAGGCGTGCAAGTGTTCGACAAAGTGAAGTTTCTGCGCTTTGTGAGCAACAAGAATTTCCTGCCGGACAGCTTCACAGCCTACCGCAACCGCATTGGTCTGGCCGATGGCACAGGCGATATGCTGGCCGAGCGACGGCAGGTCGTGCTCAGCTGGCCATACAAAGACTGCCTGCTGGAGGGAGGTCAGACTCGAGAGGAAGCACGGCGGCAAGAGGTATTCTGGAACGAAACCCTGGCGCCGGACGAAATTAATCGCCTCACCGAACCCAAGGCACTCAGCCACTTCCACCGCGTGACCGCCGATGGTGAGCAGGCGGTCTGCGAGCTGAGAGACGAAGACAACTACATCATCCGCGGTAACAACCTGCTGGCACTCTACAGCCTGCGGATGCGCTATGCCGGGCAGGTGAAAATGATATACATCGACCCTCCCTACAACACCGGTGGCGACAGCTTCGGCTACAACGATACCTTTAATCACAGCACCTGGCTCACCTTCATGCGCAATAGGCTGGAGGTAGCACGCGACCTACTCACGCCGGACGGCAGCATCTATGTGCAGCTGGACTGGAACGAGGCCCACTACTGCAAAGTGCTCATGGATGAAATCTTCGGCCGCGACTGCTTCCGCAACGAAATCATCTGGTGCTACACCGGCCCCGGCTCCCCGGGCATGAAACAGCTCAATCGCAAGCACGACACCATCCTGTGGTACTCCCGAAATCCGAATGAATGGGTGTTCAACGGAAACGACATCCGCCTGCGCTCCGAAGTGCATGCCGGAGGCTTCAAAGGGGAAATGAGCGCTAACGTGAGCAGCAGCTATACAGAAAAAGGCAAAATTCCCGAGGACTGGTGGGAACTCTTCCACACCCCGGAAGACCTGGCAGACGAAATCCGCCGCCTGAGCGAGGAACAGAAGAAAATCGATGATGCGGATTGGTTCAAGGCAGCAGTGGCAGCTCGCATCAAGGTGGATGGTGTGCAACGCACCGGCTACACCACCGAAAAGCCCTATAAGCTGATGGAGCGCCTCATCCGCCAGGGCACCCACGAGGGGGACCTGGTGCTGGATTTCTTTGCCGGCAGCGGCACGACAGGTTATGTGGCAGGCTACCTCGGCCGCCGCTACATCCTGGTGGAACAGCTGGAAGACACCATCAACATCATGCACCGCCGCTTCCGGGATGCCTCCCCTGTGTACTGCGAGCTGGCCGCCGCCAACAGCCGTTTTGTGCAGGCTATCGGCAATGCCGCCACAGCAGACGAACTGGCCACCGTGCTGGATGACATGGAAACACATGGCTACCTGAACTGGAAGCTGGATATCGCCACGCTCAACGAGTCTGCCGATGATTTCGCCGCCCTGCCTCTGGCGCAGCAGAAAGCTCTGCTGTTGGAAATCCTGGATAAAAACATGCTCTATGTGCCCCTGAGCGAGGCCGACAGCAACGAGTTCTCCCTGAACGAAGCCGACCGCGCCCTCAACAAAGCCTTCTACAAACAGGCATGAGCAGCCCGACTACAGACCAGCCCACCCTGCCGCCGGAGCTTACCGCCGGCCTGAATCCCGCGCTGCAACTGCGCCCCTACCAAAAGGACTGCTTTACCGCCTGGCTGCGCTACTGGACACGCTACGGCCAGAACCCCAGCGCGCTGCACCACCTGCTCTTCCACATGGCAACCGGCAGTGGCAAAACACTCATCATGGCGGGGCTCATGCTGCACCTCTACACACAGGGCTACCGCAACTTCCTCTTCTTCGTCAACTCCACCAACATCATCGAAAAAACGCGGGAGAACTTTCTCAACCCCGCCTCCCCCAAATACCTCTTTGCGCCCGCTGTCATGGTGGAGGGCAAACGCGTGGAGGTTCGGGGGGTGAGCAATTTCCAGGAATCCCACCCGGACGCCATCAACCTGTGCCTCACCACCATCCAGAAACTGCACAGCGACCTGAACACGGCACGAGAAGGCACGCTGAGCTACGAGGACTTCGCCCAGCAGAGCATCGTGTTCATCTCCGACGAGGCGCACCACATGAATGCCTCCACCCGCAAGAATCGCACCCTGCACCGCCTTTCCCTGCAACAACTGGAACTGGCATTCGAAAGCCCGGACTTCGAGCCCAGCTACGAGAACACAGCCCTGCGCCTGTTCAATGCCAACACAGCCAGCCACCTGCCTAATGTGCTGCTGGAGTTCTCCGCCACTGTGGATTTTGACAATGAGCAGCTGGAGGAAAAATACCGCAACAAAACCCTCTTCGATTATTCGCTGCGGCGGTTCCGGCAGGATGGCTATTCCAAGAACATCTGCCTGCTGCAGAGCAGTCTGCCCCCCTTGCAGCGGGCTCTGCTGGCCACCCTCCTCAGCCAGTACAAGCGCAAGCTCTTCGCCTCCATCGGGCTGGAGTGCAAGCCGGTCCTCCTTTTCAAATCCCGGCTCATCAAGGAGAATTCCGCTTTCTACCGCGAGTTCTGCTCTGCCATCCGTGCCCTGAGTCCGCAGGACATTGCCCGGCTGCGCGCGGCGGCTCGGGGGGATGCCGCGGCCGTTTTCGAGCACTTGGATGCCACAGGCTATTCGGAGGAAAATCTCATTGCCGAGCTTCAGGAGGATTTTTCGGAAGAAAAGCTTCTGGTGGTGGACAACACCGATATTTCCCCGGAAAAGCAGCTCCAGCTCAACAGTCTGGAACAGCCCGGCAACAAAATACGAGCCATCTTTGCCGTGGACATGCTCAATGAGGGCTGGGACGTGCTTAACCTCCATGACATCGTGCGTCTTTACGACACCCGGAGCGGCAACAGCCGCAAGCCGGGTGCCAAAACCGTGGCCGAGGCCCAGCTCATTGGACGCGGGGCGCGTTACCTGCCCTTTGTCGATTGCAACCAGCCGGAGGCTCCCACTAACCGCCGGAAGTACGACAGCGATACCACTAACCCGCTCCGACTGCTGGAAACCCTGCACTACCACAGCCCCGGGGACAGTCGGTATGTGCAGGAGCTCAACTGCGCCCTCATACAGAGCGGCCTTGTAGCCCGCAGCAGCCGAAGCCTCTGTGCCGAACTGAAAGAAAGCTTCAGCAGCAGCGAATTCTACCGCAACGGACGCCTGTATTTCAACCGCCGCGAAGAGTTACCTACAGCAGAAGAGCAGTCTCTGTCCGAACGCCTGCAGAAACCACTCGCCGTTGCTATGCAGCTGCGTAAAGGAACAGGGCGCCTCCGGCTGGCAGAGTTGGACCGCCACCTGCTGCGAGCCGCGCTGAATCGATTTGAATGCTACAAGCTGGACCATCTGCGCCGCATCTTCCCGTCCCTGGGCAGCCTGCAGGAGTTCATCGACTCCCCACTCTACCTGGGCGGGCTGAGTATCCGGCTGGACGGCTGCACCACCCAAACGCCCCTCACACGCCACCAGTTGCTCTATATCGTCACAGCCGCCCTGCAGCAACTGGAAACACAGCTGCCACGCCCCGGTCAGCGCTACCGTGGCCGCCGCACCTTCACCTCGCAACCTGCTTCCCAAGTACTGCGAACGCACACAGTACAAGTGGATAACGATGAGGCGGACATTGCCGTCGATGCTTCCGGCATTGCGGCAGAGCCCTGGTTTGCACAGACGGTCTGCACTCCCACTGCGGAAGAAGCGGATTTTCTGCACGCGTTGCAGACCATTGCTCCACAGCTCCGGGAACGCTACGGCAGTTTCTGGCTCATCCAGAATCATGGCGACCTGCATCTGCATGAGTTCAGCACCGGCACCCCCTTCACCCCGGGGTTCATCCTCTGCCTCACCCCGGCAAAGGCAGAAACAGCTCCGCTGCAAATCTGCATTGATTGCCGCCCACAGCACCTCCGGGAACTCTACCGCCACCGTGCGGCTACTCTGCAATCCCTGGAATCCGTGGCGGAAGAAGCCTTCGCCAACAGCCTGTTCACCCGCCCCCATCTTATCGGCCGCGCCCTTTACAGCCCGGAAGCCATCCAGGCATTCATCCGGGAACTACTGCCCCCCGAACCCTGATAAAAATATGTCGGAATTATCCCCCACTTTCACTGATAGAGCCACTGGCTGCATGATGGGCCTGATGTGCGGCGATGCTCTGGGGGCCCCCATCGAGTTCCACAGCCCGGAAGATTTACGGGAACACTTCCCGCAGGGGGTGCAGGACATGGTAGACGACTGGAACGGCACAAACTTCCGAAAAAGGGGGGAGATTACAGATGACTCCGAAATGGCCATTGCTCTGCTGCGCAGCCTGGTGATTACCGGTGGCTTCTCCGCAAAGGAAGCCGCCAAACAATACCGACACTGGGTACAGACCGAGCCGGACGACGTGGGCATCACCATCAGCGGGGCATTGAGAGGATGCATGACCCCGGACTCACAGGCCAACGGCGCCCTCATGCGCGTGGCTCCCCTGGGCATCTATGCGGCCATGCATCCGGATGCCGACTGGAAGACTGCTGCAACGGAAGACTGCCGCATTACTCACATACACCCGCGCTGCGTGGCGGCCAATATCATTTATGTGGAATCCGTCATCCTCGCCCTTCAGGGGCAAAGTCCGCAGGGCATCTACACAGCAGCCTGCCAACGCGCCGGGGAGTTGGGAGACAGGGCACTGATGGAGCGACTGCGTATGGCCGCCACCCGGGAGCCGGACTACTACCCGAGCGAGGGCTGGGTGGAAATCGCCTTCCACTGCACCTATTACTGGCTGCTGCATGCCACAAGTTACGGCCATGCCATAAGCGCCATTGTAAACCGCATCGGGGATCCGGACACCAACGCTGCCATCGCCGGGGCTCTGCTGGGAGCCGTCTTTGGCCGTCGCGGCATTCCGACTGCCTGGCAGCAGGCTGTGCTGGAGTTCCGTAACAGCCGCCCGGCAGAATACCACGCCACATCAGCCATGCAACTGCTCAGCAAGCTGACGGGCACTTCCACCCAGACCGATTCAGAAGAATGACACTCACCGACACCGATTTACAGATACTCGCCATAGCAGAAGACCGCCTCATCGGGTTCCACGCCCGCCCCTTCGATGAGATAGCAGCCCGCAGTGGCGTAGCAGTAGAAATCGTACTCGAGCGCCTGAGGGAGCTTCTGGCCGCAGGCACCGTGCGGCGTATACGCCAGACGCTGCTCTCCACCAGCCTGGCCGATGGGGCACTCGTGGCCTGGCAGGTGCCGGAAGAACGTCTGGAATCCTCCTGGGAGTGGCTGCGGGAGAATGACCCCTTCACTGGCCACGTCGTGCTGCGAAGCTGCGATAATCCCGATGCTCCGGGAGCCGATTACCGCCTGTGGACCACGCTCAAAGTCCCCACCGGTAGCAACACAGTGGAAGGGCACTGCCGCATCCTGCAACGCCATATCGGCGCCACGGCCTTCGCACCGCTTCCGGTCGTGGGCATGTTTGCCCTGGGGGTCGGCCATGTGCGCCGCGCCGGGCTGAAACCTGGCGACAAACTCACCACCCCACCCGCCATGCAATGCCCCACGCGCCCACAACTCAGCAAAAGGGATTGGCAGGTGCTCATGGTGCTGAAGGAAAGCCTGCGCCCCGAGGAACTGGTGCCCGAGCCCTGGGTGGAGCGAGCCCGCAGCATCGGACTCTCACACGAAGAGTTCTGCGCCATCGCGTCCGACCTGGACAAGCGCCGCGTCATCGGCCGTTTTGCCACCTTCCTGAACCACACCGGCAGTGCCAACAAACACAGCGGCACCGGCGCCGCCGGGCTCTTCCACTGGGCCGTCCCCCACGGCATGGAGGAGCGAGCCGGTGCTGAATGCGGGCGCCACATCTGCATGACCCACTGCTACTGGCGCAGTGGCGGAGAGCCCTTTGGCGGCGCCCAGATTATGGGTGTCGTGCACTCCGCAAGCTGGGATGGGGTTCTCGCCCACAAAGCGGCCATCGATGCACACCTGGCGGCCTGCGGTATCCCCCTGCTGCACACAGCCATCTTCCGCAGCGAGAAAGCCGTCATCAACCCCAGCGAAATAGACCCGGTGCGCTACGCAAAATGGCAGCGGGATTATTCCTGATGCACCGTCGCGCCATGGGGCGACAGGGTGATGGAAGAAGTTTTTGCGGGGCAGAATTCTATCTCGTGTTTCCGATAATCCTCGCCCTCCGGCACAGACAATATCAGCTTGTAGTTGCGCCGGGCATCGACAAAGAAGAAATACATGCTCATGGGGTAGTAGGCATCCCTCACGAAGGGATTTGAGTCGCCCACGTTCAGCTTGCATGAGAACAACCCCAGAGAGATTTCCAGAGGCTTTGGATATGGAATGAACAACATGCGGGAACGCCGAAGGTTGTCGGCCGTCGGCACAGGCATATCATCCGTCGGCACAAAATCCACACGCTCCACACTAAGCAGAAAAGCCCCCAACAATAGCAACACGGCACCCACCGACAGATAAGGCCAACGAAATATCTTTTTCACGATATTTTTCATGTTCATTTCTACTCGAAAATCAAATAATTCAGTTAATACTTATTTCTTATAAAAAAGAACGTGTATTACCATAGCTATACAGAATAGATTCACAGCTCCGGAAGGGAAAAGAAATGAGATTATGGAGCCATCCGGTCCGCAGCCCACGGTCAGGAACAGCCAGACCAGCGAGAACACCAGCAACAATAGCAAAATAGTGAGGCAGAGTTTCATCGTTCATCGTCCTTCTACCTATATAGACGCATGAGAAAAGTTTTTTTTCATGCAAAATGCGTTTTTTTGGAAAAAAGAGCTATTTTCCCCCCGCAGTAAAGATTGTTATTCAACGCAGGGCAAACAGCACGCGTCACACCCCGCAATCATGAGACACATCATCCCCGCTACCCTGGTGGCTGCAGTCTCCCTGACCGCAGCTGCCCAAAATACCACAACAGGTTATCTGGATACAGCCTATGGGCGTCATCCCCACATCATGGAGCCCCGCCACACCGGCAGCCTGCAACCCGCCATGAGCCCGGCCGAACAACAACCCGCAAGGCAGCGCGGTCGCTACAGTCTTGCGGAAGTTCTGCTGCACACAGCCCGGGAGGACGCCAAATCAGAGCTGCGCGGCTGGCAGTGGTTCCCCTCCACCCCACAACATTTTGCGCCCTATCTGGATTCCGTCTTCGTACCCGGCAACACCTGTGTGCAGCCGGCTGACATCGTGCCCCACGATGGCATATCCACCGCCGCTCAGAAACTCAAAAACCGCCTGAGCCGCATTGGCCTGCAATACAACATGGTACTGAGTGCCAACTACACAGGCATTGCCCCGAAATCCTCCGGCGGCAAAAACAATTTTACCTCCACCAACAACTCCCTCACCGGCGTATGGTACCTGCTCAAGAAGAAGGACAACAGCCAGGGCGTTTTCCTGAGCTTCGAGCTCGATTGGGGACACGGCTTCAATTTTAACGAGAACCGCAGCAGCGCTCAGAATACCATCGGCAGCATCAGCAACCCACAGGGTAGCCTGCGGGGCGGTAATGGGCTCTACATGCCCAACCTCGCCCTGGGTTATAGCGCTTTCGACGGCAAGTGGCTGGGAATGATTGGCACCATCGACACCTCCAACTTCCTGGATCAGAACACCTACTCCGCCGACTGGAATGGCAACCTCATGAATGAAGCCTTCAACCTGAACCCCTGTCTGCCACTGGAGGAAAGCAACTGGGGCTACCTGACAGCCTGGCAGCCCTGCAAAAACTTCTACGCCATGTATGCCACCACCGGCTGCAATGCCCCGGTGAACCACAATCCCTTCAACTACATCTCCCGCAATGCCTGGGTACACCTGGCCGAGCTGGGATTTATCACAGATGACTTCCTGGGACTGGGCGAAGGCACCTACCGCCTGCAACACACCATCACACGTTACCAGGGAAAAACCGGCTTCGGCGTAGCCTGCAACATCCAGCAGCAGCTCGGACACAACTCGCCGCTGGGCTTTTTCTCGCGTTGCGGATGGATGGACACCGATGCCGCCACCGTGAGCAACGTGCGCGCAGCCGTCACTGCCGGATTGGTGCTGCAGGCCCCCTTCCGCAGCACAGGCTGGGGCAGCAGAGCCAACAACGACCAGCTGGCGCTCGGTTTCCTGTGGGAGCGTGCTGCCACCTCCCCCCACAAACACAAGGATGAATACGGGGTGGAGCTCAGTGCTGTTGTACAGGTATCGCCCACTTTCTTTATCCAACCGGACATCCAGTGGATTCTGAATCCGGCGAACCGGACCGACCACAACAGCGAGTTCATCTTCCAGCTTCAGGGCGTTTTCCGCTTCTGAGCTTCCGGCCACCAGCATGCAACGAGGCGCAGCCCCGCAAAAGGCTGCGCCTCCGGTGCTATTCTGAGTTTAAGCTATTTATCGTGTGGCTGCGTATATCTTCATTTCCGCCACACTGCTACCGGTACCATCCAACGCCGCCGTAGAGAAGAAGCGCACATAGCGCGCCTTCTGCCCGGGGAAGGAGATTTGCTGCTCAACGGGGTTGGCTCGCAGGTTTCCGAACTCGCCCTCTGCCACCCGTTGCCAATTGCGGCCGTCCAAACTGAGCTCCACACGATAGCGCGAGGTCATTCCCACGGTCTTCCCATCCTGGCGGGGCAGATATGAGAAGCCATTGACGGCGTACACTTTCTTCATATCCACCACAAAATGAGAAGGGGTGCGGTCAATCTGCCACATGGTCTCCGGCTTGCCATCAAAAGCCAGGGGCGCCTTCTCCGCTGCAAAGCCGCTATAGGTCCACCCCTTGCTGCTCAGCACCCCCTCGTCGGTTTCTGCAACTGCCACCGGAGCCACAGCCTCTGCGCCCGGCATGAGCAGCAGAGAAAACTCCGAAATACAGGGACAGGCTCGGGAACGTGTAATGGTAAGGCGCAGGCGATCTGTTGTGACCGGCTCTCGCAGACGGCGCATTACCTGATTGCCGATGGTGTGTCCCTTGCCGCCACGCAGGTCGAACCGAGTTTCCACCTCGCCGGGATTACCGGGAGCCACAATCGTCTGCCACTCGCCATTCAGCATGGCTTCCACCCGGAAGGATTCCACGCGCTGCCCCAGGCGAATCTGCTCTCGAAGGCGCACCACATCAAAGGTAGCCGGCTTCTCCAGCACAATCTCGGCAGAGGGCGTTGTGTTGCCATCCTCCGGGCACCAGTAACTCTCAATGTCACCATCCGTCATCCGCGAACCGTCATACTTCTTATCCCCTCCGCGAACATCAGACGCCTTTACCCGGGCTCTCAGCGCATAATCCGTCTCCAGAAGCTTGCGACGCATCTTACCGAAAGCTTCCAGAGATGCCACATCCGCGGCATCCAGTTGTCCATCACGGTTCGGTGCCAGATTCAGGATGAGATTGGCACCACGCCCCACGCTGGCCATATATATGTCCATCAGCGTCTCCGGACTTTTCACATGACCGGCCTGCCCCGGGTGCCAGAACCAGCCACGGTGATTAATGGGAGTATCGCCCTCCAGCGAGAGCCACCTCTGCCCTTGCGTATTCCAGAGCGGGTACTTCACAAATCCCTTTTCGGAGCCACCCCAGGTCACATCGCCGCGTCCGGCGGCACCCCAGATGATGCAATCCGGCTGCAGCCTGCGAATATTCTTCACCACCTGCTCGTAGTTGTAATAGGTGTCAGCCTTCCCAATATTGCGTTTCTGGCGAGCTCCGCCATAATAGCCATCGCCACCCATCGCACCATCGAACCAGATTTCAAAAATCGGCCCGTACTTCGTCAGCAACTCCTCAATCTGCTTGTAATACACTTTCAGATACCCCGGACGCCCATATTCCGCACAGTTGCGATCCCACGGCGACAGATAAGTTCCAAATGCAAAATCATGCTTCCGACAGGCCACAGCAAACTCCTTCACCACATCACCCTTGCCCTTCTTCCATGGGGATTGCTTAATGTTATGCTCCGTGGATTTCGTCGGCCAGGTGCAGAACCCATCGTGGTGCTTGGCCGTGTATATCATACCACTCATCCCCGCGCCCTTAAGGGTTTTCACAATCTCCTCGGCATCGAACGCAGACGGATTGAAAAGCCCGGGAGACTCATCGCCGTAGCCCCACTCCCTGTTTGTGTACGTATTGAGCCCGAAATGCACGAAGGCATACCACTCCATACGCAACCAATTCACCTGTTGCTCCGTTGGCAGTGGGCCGTAGGGTTTCGGTGCAGGTGCCGCTGACAATATGCCGCTCAAGCACCCCAGCATAAGAAGAATTTTCCTGAACATGTCTTATGTTCTATCATAATAATAGACATAGCGCAAGCACAAAATGCACTTCAATAGCATTTTGGGTTGCATGGTACGCCCCCCCGGCCGGGCACTAAAAAGGGCTCTCGCCTGTGCTGGTGAAAATGTCCATCGCTATAGCGATTTGTCAAAAAACACATATATTTTTTGTCATAATCGCATTTTATTCTTGACACCCCCCCGAATTGATATGCTGAGTTCGCACATATAGACATTTTATGAAAAACAATCTCTTTATTAGCTCTCTCTTGGCTGCTTGTGCTGCAACTGTAGCGCAGGCTGATGAAGTTCTTGAGGAACTCTTTTTCAGAAGTGGCACGAAAGAAGTAACCGGCAATCTAACCGTCAACCGTTTACAGCTGGGGCAATATAAAGGCGATAGAGCTACTCTTAAAGTGACGGGCAAAACTACAATCGAGTCAAATTTAACAGAACGCAACTCATGTCAAGTTCAAGCCACCTCTACATTTGAATCAAAGGAAATCGAATTTATCTGCTCAACTACAGCATATTCGAAAACGTTCTCGATACTTGGCACTGTAAAAACGGATAAATTAACAGTTTCGGCAACTGAAGGATACACCGCTATTTTCACCATGACTGAAGGCAGTCTAACTTCATACACCGAAGGAACACAAGGTACGCTGGTAATTGGTAAAAATGTTAACGCAATCGTGGGAAATTTACCACCTGCCGAGGTGAAAGTCGAGTTGAACACTGTGGTTAATGGTGGCACCCTCACAGTGAAAAACTACGCCACTATGGACGGCATCACTTTGAATAGCGGAACTGTCACCATTCTTGGCGATAAGACAACAGATCCCGTAGACCTGGGCGACATCAACGTCTACGGTGGTATTCTGACTCTTGATAATGCCAACATCAAATCCGCCATAACGATGAATGCCGGCGAACTCAATATTATAGGCTCTGTTAAGAACGGGGCTATTTCCGGCAACATGAATAATAGCGACATTAGCACGGAAGGCGGCGAGATTTCAGCTACTATCGGCGGCAGCTCCTCCTTCGAAGCCACGGGCAACACTACACTTTCCGGCAACAACAGCTACACAGGAGGCACCATTGTTAATAATTCAACCCTTACCCTGGGGCATGAGAATGCTCTGGGTAATAGCGGCATCACCACGAAGGGCGAGGCCGGGCTGGCGACAGTTGGCGACGTTGTTGCTAATCTGCCCGAGACTATCACCATCGAAGACGGCAGCCTGACCATGACCGGCAAGTACAAGGCAGAGGCAGCCAATCTGAACGGCGGCCAGACCATCACCCAGGAGACAAGCTGGTTTGATGTGTATGGCAACACCGGCAACGGCTTCAAGCGCGAGGGCGGTGAGGCCCATCGCGTTGTGGACGTTAGCAAGGGCACGCTGAATGTCGATGCCCTGGATGATGTGACAGTAGCTATCAACGACGAGGAATATCAGCTCTACAGCGATGGTCTGGCCGGCGAGAAGCTCGACTACAGCACGTACTACATCAAGGGTGAGCATGATGTGGCCGTCAGCCAGATTCTTGCCGCCAATGCCCCCGACACCAAGACCACCAAGGTGGAGATGAAACATGCCGATGGCTCGCTGACAGCAGACGCCGACATGGAAGTGCAGTCCACCGCCGGTTCCCTTGCCGTCACCGACGGCGCCACAGTAACAGGCAGCCTGGATAACACCACCATCACCGCCGAGGACGGCGAGATTGCTGCGGATATCAGCGGCAACTCCTCCGTAAAAGCCACGAGCGGCAAGACCACCCTTTCCGGTGATAATAATACCTACACGGGTGGCACGACCATCGATGCCGCCGAGCTTATCGTGACGGAGGATGGCGGGCTGGGTACCGGCGATGTGGTGCTGCAGGGACATGGTGCGCTGGATTTGGGCAACAAGGCCATCAGCAACAACATACTGGTGAAGGGTTGCGTCCTGCGCGGAGGCGGTGCTTACACCGGCGACATGGTGGTGGAAGACGCGCTGACACTGGACGGCAACATGACAGCCAAGAGCGTAACCCTGACTAAGAAGGGCAGCCTGAGCGGAGGCCCGCTGACCACGAGCAAGCTGGATGTTCAAACCGGCGGGGTCGCCACGATGGACGGCGACCTGACGATTCTGAATGGTGGTCGCATCATTCTGAACAATGGCAGCGTGCTGGATATGACAGGCAGCCTGACGCTGGTCGGAGCCACGACTCTGGAGCTCAACGGCAACTACAATGTCGGCACCACACTGGCCTCCGCCTCTGCACTCACGGCCGGCACCATCACGCTGGCCTATAACGACCCGACCGTGGAGCTGGAGCAGATTGGCAACACGCTGGTGCTGGTGAGCAAGTTCAAGCAGGATAAGGCCGATGCCATGGCCCAGGGCAACTGGGGTATTGCCACAGCCTCCCGCGCCTTCGTGAACACCGTGCGCGGCCAGCGCAACAACACAGGTTGCCTTGCCAACGGCAAGGGCACAGCCTGGTTCTCCCTGCTGGGCGCCAGCAATAACCTGAAGGGGGGCGATGTGAGCGTGGAAGGTGCCGCTGTGGGTGCCGACATGAAGGTGGGCAAGTGCAGCGTGATGGGTGTGGCCTTCGGCTACACAGATGGCACGGTGTCCCCCGCCGGGCTCCGCAAGGTGCAGCAGGACGGCTACTATGCCGCCGTGTATGGTGAGCACGGTCTCAGGAAGCTGAGTGCCGACAGCTGCCTGAGCCTCGACTGGGTGGCCGCCTACGGCACCACGGAGTCCCACCAGGGAGAGCTGAACTGGGAGCAGGACAGCCTGCAGCTTAACGCCCGCGTGAACTGGAACAAGCAGCTCAGCAACCGC